>JAFAPL010000633.1 GCA_019247135.1 Chloroflexota bacterium
TGCGACCAGGTGGGGTGCATTGACGGACCGCCAGCGGGCCTGGGCGGCGGTCAGCAGCTTGTAGGCCATCGCCAGGCCGGCCGTTCGGCTGCCGGCGCCCTTGGTCTTGTTGGTCCGCAGGCGGACGGTGGCGAAGGTGGACTCGATGGCATTGGTGGTCCGCAAGTGGACCCAGTGGTCGGCCGGGAAGTCGAAGTGGGCCAGGAGCGCGTCTCGGTCCTTGAGCACCTTGTCCACCGCCTTGGGGTACTTGGCGCCGTAGGTCGCCGCGAACTGCTCAATGGCCAGCCCAGCGGCTTCCTTATTCTCGGCGTTCATGATCGTGTGCAGGGCGGCCTTCACCTTCGGCTGCAGGCTGGTTGGTACGGCATCGAGGACATTGGCGATCTGTAGGGTGAAGCGCTGGCGCGGTACTGCTCCGTAGGCGCGGGAGCGTTTCCCAGCAGTTTCCCGCTGGCGCGTAGATCAACGCTGCCATAGAGTTCGCCCGTTTCCAGCGCCTCCCCGTCGAACCGTGCATGACCTTCTCGATCACACGGCTCTCCTGAAGCGTTCACCCGCGGCTTTCGCCGAGTCATAACGCACGGTGCCCGCTATCCGATGCAGACCAAGACGCGTCCTCGAGTCCAGCCAGATGGCGAGCCCACGATCGATGCCACGCTTCCCATGCTTGCGTCCGATGAAGCGGCACAAGCGATTCTGCACGTACCAGTCGAGGCTGCTGAATTGCTGGGTCGAGTTCCCATATCGGTAGTACGCTGCCCAGCCATCCAGGAATCGGTTCACATCCTGCACGACCACACTGATCGGCAGGCCGACTCGCTGGAGTGGCATCAGTTCGCGCACTCGATCGCGCGCGGCTTGCATCGCCCGCTGACTCGGCCAACACGCCGCAAAGCGGCGGCCGGAACCCCGTCGGGTCGGAAGCCAGCGGTAATGGTAGCCCAAGAAGTCGAACCCACTGGTCGAGTCCTCCAGCGCGACCAGACGTGTCTTGTTGGCCGCAAGCTCCAGCTTCAGCCGCGCCAGGATGTCCGAGAGCACCTTCCAGGCTCGCTCGGCTTGCCACTGCCACCTCGACAAGATGACAAGGTCGTCAGCGTACCTCACGAGTCGCCCCAATCGACCAAAGCGATCCTCCCAGACCCTGTCCAGGACCGAGAGATACACGTTGGCCATCAATGGGGAGATCGCTGCCCCCTGCGCGGTACCCACGGTTGGGTGCATCAGCACTGTCCCGTCGAGTACCCCTGCACGCAACCATGCCTCCACTAGCCGGAGCATGCGCCGGTCGCTAATCCGCCGCCGCAACAATGCGCCTAGGATTTGCCAATTCACGCTGTCAAAGAAGCTTCGGATGTCCGCGTCCAGAACCCACCGATACTGTTCGACCATAATTGCCTTCCGGATCCGCTCGCGCGCCTGATGCGCCGAGCGCTTCGGTCGGAACCCGTACGAGCAGTCTCGGAAATCGGCTTCGTAGATCGCTTCCAGCACCAGCTTCGCCGCCGTCTGGACCACGCGGTCTTTGACGGTCGCGATGCCGAGCGGTCGCTTCTCAGGTTTGCCGGGCTTCGGGATCCACACCCGACGCACAGCCTGGGGTCGGTACCGATCCTCTCGCAGCTCAGCCTGAACTGCCGCCAGGAACGGCGCGACTCCACCCGCTTCGATGGCCTCAATGGTCTGGGCGTCTACTCCTGGGCTCCCCTGGTTCGCCTTCACTTGCTGCCACGCTCGCTCCAGGACGTCGATGCGATGCACCTTGTCGTAGAGCGCGTGGAACCGTCGATTCGGACTCCGCTTTGCCGCCAGGTAGAGCGTGTTCTGAAGATGGCGGACCTTGTCTCGCGTGTCGTTAGCCGTCGCCGGCATTCACGAACCCGCCCTTCGTTCACGCGTCGTCCCAGCAGGGGTCCTTCCCTCGAACCGAGTTGTGTTGTCTCGGTTGTCATCAGTACTGCGACCCCATCCGCCACCCTCCTGACCAGCGCGCACTTCCCGGGGCTCACCGGTTATAGAGCGCCTCGCTCCTGCCGTCGCAGGGTCAGGGAGGGTTTCACCAGTTCCGCTGTTCACCTTCTGCGCGTTCCATTCCCCATACCCCGGTGGGTTCTTCGAGGCTGCATTTCCAAGCTCTTCACCTCTTCCATGGCCTTCGCCGTGACACACGCGGCTCGGCTCCCACTTGTTCCTCCTCTTCGGAGGTGCCGTCACGGGGCGGCAGGATTCGCCATACGCTACGGACCGCGCACTTGCTCCCCCCTCAGGGGCTCTTGACGTGCCGCTTCGACGCCGAGCGTTTCCCCTCGACGCCGGGCACCTGCTACCGGGCATCTTGGCATCTACCCGGACCGGACTTCCACCGGCTGGCGAACAGTAGCTTCGCATCGTTCTTCAGGCGGCTTGCCTCACCTCCTTCCATCTCGCCTGCAGCACAATGCTCCTGGTCACGCTGTGCACCCAACAGCGCTGCTCCCGGCTCTCGGGGAAGACCGCACGCAGCGCGCCCCAGAAGCCGAGTGCGCCATCGCCAATGGCCAGCACCGGCGCCCGCATGCCGCGCCGTCGGAGATCGCGCAGCAGCTCCGACCACGACTCGGTCGACTCGCGGTAGCCGTCGCTGACGGCCACCAGCTCTTTGTGGCCATCGGCGCGCACGCCGACGAGCACCAGGCAGCACAGGCGGTCCTGCTCCAGACGGATGGTGAAGTGGACGCCGTCGGCCCACAGGTACACGTAGTCGACCTGGCTCAGGTCGCGCTGCTGGAATGCCGCCAATTGCTCACCCCACTCGCGCGTGAGCCGCTGAATCGTTGACGCGCTCTGCCCTGCCTCGCTCCCAAAGAACTCGGCCAGCGCCGGCTCGAAGTCCTTGGTCGAGATACCGCGTAAGTACAGCACCGGCAGCACCTCGGTGACCTTCGGAGAACGGCGTGCCCACGGCGGCAGGATGGCGCTGGTGAAGCGACGTCCCTCACGCCGATCGTGCACACGAGGCGCTTGGATTTCCAGCTCGGCGGCCGCCGTGGTCACCTTCCGCGGTTCGGCCACGCCATTGCGCACCACCAGCGCGCGCCCTACTTCGTCGCGATGA
>JAFAPL010000708.1 GCA_019247135.1 Chloroflexota bacterium
GCTTCGCGGGCATTTTTGCCACGCACGACGTCCAGCACGAGCCTGACCTTCTGGGGAGACATGCGGGTGTGGCGCTGGACGGCGCGCACTTCGACTCCGGCCATCCTCAGCGCGCCCCCGTGGCCTTGTCGCCGCGAGCGGTGTGGCCGCGGAACAGTCGCGTAATGGCGAACTCGCCGAGCTTGTGGCCGACCATGTTTTCGGTGATGTAGATCGGCACGTGCCGACGTCCGTCGTGGACGGCGATGGTGTGGCCGACCATCTCGGGAAAGATGGTGGAATCGCGCGACCACGTCCGCACGACTTCTTTGCGCCCGCCCGAGTTCATCGCGATCACGCGGCGCATGAGCTTCGCGTCTACGTGTGGGCCTTTTTTGATGCTTCTACTCATGCCTTCCTCTCAGCGACCGGCGCGGCGTCACTTCGCCCGCTTCCTGACGATGAACTTGTCGGTGCCCTTGTTTCGGCGGGTCTTCTTGCCCATTGCGACTTTGCCCCACTTGGTCTGGGGCTGGCCGCCGATCGGCGCTTTGCCTTCACCACCACCATGCGGATGGTCGCGCGGGTTCATGGCCGCGCCGCGGACTGTTGGGCGGAACCCCATGTGACGGGTGCGCCCGGCTTTGCCGACGTTGATGGTTGCGTGCTCTGGGTTGCCCACCTGGCCAAGCGTGGCCATGCACTCCACGTGGATCAGGCGCACCTCGCCCGATGGCAGCCGGACCTGGGCCCAGGTGCCCTCTTTGGCCATGAGCTGGGCGCCAACGCCCGCACCACGCACGAGCTGTCCACCACGTCCAGGCTTCAATTCGATGTTGTGCAGAATCGAGCCAACTGGAATGTCTCTGAGCGCCAGCGCATTGCCAGGCGCCAGGTCGGCCTCGGGCCCTGACGACAGGCGCGTTCCCACACGGACGCCGACAGGCGAGAGGATGTAGCGGCGTTCACCGTCTGCGTATTCGATGAGCGCGATACGTGCGGAGCGGTTGGGGTCGTACTCGATTGCGATGACCCGCCCGGGCACGCCGATCTTGTTCCGCTTCCAGTCGATCACGCGGTACAGCCGCTTGTGCCCGCCGCCACGGTGGCGCGTGGTGATCCGGCCGTTGTTGTTGCGGCCCGCTGTTTTCTTCAGCGGCTCCGTCAGCGATTTTTCGGGCCTGGTCCTGGTGATCTCGTCGAAGGTCGAGACCGACATGCCTCGACGACCCGGCGATGTTGGCTTGTACGTCTTGACTGGCATGCGCTCGCTTTAGACCCCCTCGAACAGGTCGAGCCGCTGATCACCCTTGAGGGTGACGACGGCTTTCTTCCATGAGCGCGTCATGCCGGATGTCCGGCCGCGACGACGCACCTTGCCTGTCACGCGGAGGATGTTCACCGACGCGACCTGGACCTTCTTGTTTGCAAACACCGCCTCGACCGCCGCCTTGATCTGGATCTTGTTGGCGTTGGGCGCGACCTCGAACACGTACTTGCCTCGTTCGCCAAGCACGGTGCTCTTTTCCGAGACGACCGGGCGCACGATGGCGCTGTAGGAATCAAGCATCAGGCGTCTCCTGCGCGACATCACGGGTGAGCGTGCGTGTCAGTTCGGTCACGGCCGATTCGGTCAGAACGAGCTTTCTCAGGCGCAACACGTCCAGCAAGTTGAGCCCGTTTGGCGTGACGACATGCACGCGGTCCAGGTTGTGTGCCGCACGCCAGAGCGTTTGGTCACGTTCGCCGGTGACAACGACGGCCCCTTCGGGCGCGCCGAGGGTCGCCAGCGTGGCCAACAAGACCCGGGTCTTTGCTTCCGACAATGTGAACGCATCGACGATCGTCACGTCGTCGCTCGCCACGCGCGCGGACAACACGGAGCGGAGCGCCAGGCGGCGCATCTTGCGTGGGACGACTTTTTCGTGCGACCGCGGATGAGGCCCGAACACCACGCCGCCCGTGCGATAGTGCGGCGCGCGGATCGAGCCCTGGCGGGCGTACCCCGTCCCCTTCTGGCGATAGGGCTTCTTGCCACCCCCAGCGACCTCGCCGCGGGTGCGCGTGTCGTGCGTGCCCTGGCGCGAGTTCGCCTGTTGCGCAACGACGGCTTGATGGACGACTGCGTCGTTCGGCGTGATGCCGAAGACACGCTCGTCCAGTTCTATGGTGCGGAGCACCCTGCCGCTCAGATCGACCACGTTCGACTGCATGCGGCTAGTACTCCAGAACCTGCTTGCGGATCATCACCAGGCTGCCTTTCGGGCCTGGGACGGCGCCGCGCAGAGCAACGAGATTGCGCTCCGGGTCCACTGAGAGAATGCGCAGATTCCTGACCGTCACGCGCGCATCGCCCAGGTGACCGGCCATGCGCATGTTCTTGAAGGTGCGACCTGGCGTGGTGCCTGAACCGACAGAGCCGGGGTGACGCCAGCGGTCTGACTGACCGTGGGTTTTCGGTCCGCCGTGGAAGTTGTGGCGCTTCATGACGCCCGCGAAACCCTTGCCTTTGGACGTACCGACCACGTCGACGATCTCACCTTGAGCAAACATGCTGGCGTCAATGCGGGCGCCGAGCTCGAGGTCGTCGGTGTTGTCAGCGGGGACTTCGCGTAGCGCATCGGTGCCGCTTCTGTCGGGCAGGCCCGCCTTCTTGAGATGGCCACGCTCGGGCTTGTTCGGGCGCGGCTTCTCGCCGAAGCCGAGCTGCACCGCCGTGTAGCCGTCGCGTTCGAGCGTACGCAACTGAGTGACAAAGCATGGCCCGGCTTCGATCAACGTCGAAGCCGTGACCACGCCGTTTTCGTCGAACAGCCGGGTCATGCCCAGCTTTCGACCCAGGAGGGCTTGGATCATAGTTTGATTTCGATGTCAACACCCGCGGGCACGTTGAGCCGCATCAGCGCATCCACGGTTTTCGACGTGGGCTCCAGGACGTCGATCAGCCGCTTGTGCGTGCGCATCTCGAACTGCTCGCGTGAGTCCTTGTCGATGAAGGGACTGCGGATCACCGTGAAACGCTCGATGCGCGTCGGCAACGGCACGGGGCCGGCCACGACCGCCCCCGTCCGCTCCGCCGTCTCGACGATCTGCGACGCGGACTGGTCGAGAATCTTGTGGTCGAACGCCTTCAGTCGAATGCGGATGCGCTGCTTCGGCATGTCGAAGACCTAC
>JAFAPL010000746.1 GCA_019247135.1 Chloroflexota bacterium
GAAGACAGCATCACCATCCGCGACCTCTTGCGCTATCTGGCGTTGTGCGGCAGCCAACACTACGGTCCGCTGGGAACGCCGTGGCGCGCAACTCCCTTGGGGGAAAGCGCCCAGACTGTACGGGCGACGTGCCTCAAGGCCTACTACGTTGACTTGACCACACGCGAGAACGTAAACGGGGAACTCCGCGCGGCGCTGTCGATCAGGCGCCTATCCAACAGCAAAGATCGGGATAGATCAGTCCTTGGCCACCTCGTTACGTCGCCAGCCGCGAACCCGCTTTCTCACGGGGCCACGCCGAGGAAGTTTCCTCACACACTGCCGGACGGGACCCGTCAGGCGATGCTCGATGCCGTCCGAACAACTCGCGACCGGATGATCGTGACCTGGTTGAGCGACTCGGGAATGCGGATCGGTGAACTCTGCGGACTGTGGTTCTGCGATTTGCACCTCCGGAAAGACCATCGGTGTGGCGAGCGCAAAGGGCCGCACGTCCACATCGTCAAGCGCGTCAACCCAAACCGCGCCAGTGCGAAAACCGGATTCCCAAGCGCGGTAGTCGACGGCGTCGTCTCTGGAGGCACCATTCGCCGTGCAAGCCTTGCGATGGTCGCCAGCTACCACGAGTACCTCGCCGAGGATTACTACCGGATCCGGGCACTCGCCCAGACAGATCTCGTTCTGGTCCAGCTCGTTGGGAAGCGTGCAGGTGAGGCGCTGAGCACGCACGGTGCTCGGCAGATGCTGGAGCGTGCTGGCCGCCGCGCGGGCCTGGGACTGATCAAGCCACACGCCTTTCGCCATACCTGGGCCACAGCTCTGACCGAGGCCACCGGTGGCAACACCAAGGCCGTCGCCGACGAGGGCGGCTGGATGAGCGCCCGGACCGTGGAGGCGACGTACGCGCACCTGGCAGGAGATCCCACGCTGGAGGCGGCGTTGAAACAGATCTGGGGTGAGAACGCGTGAATCGTGTTTTTCGCCCCGTTGTCTCGGTCGATGACCTGCTCCAACTTGATCCGCTGGATCGGATGCAGACGCTGATCGGGGGCGACAACTTCGACCCTCGCCTGCGTCAGGAGCCGATCACGTTCGACATTCACGACCCGATTTACGGCTACCGCTGCGGAATCCAGGGCTGTGTGCAGCACAGTACGCAGGCGACCTGGTGGTGCAATAAGCACTCGGTGGAACGCTTGACTGCACTGCGCAGTGGAATCGGAGAAGCACAGTGGAAAGCGAGAGCCGTCCCATACGCCCAAAGACAGCCCGCCGTGGCGACAGACAGCCGGCTGCCGGCGTGTCGATTCTGCAAGGACCGGGACGCCGTTGAGGACGGCCTGTGCCGCAGACACGCGGTTCTCCACCGCCAAGCCCAAAGGATGGCTGGACCTCGGTTTGTGGAGGCTGAGTGGGTCGCACGGCAGGTCGGACTACCGGGTGCTGGAAACTGCCAGGTCGTCAATTGCCAAAGACGGGCTGAATGGGAGCCGCGCCTATGCCCCCACCATCACAAGCGCTGGCGTCAGGCGGGCTCACCACAGGACGTGAAAATGGAGCGGTGGCTGTTCCGTGCAGGTGGTGGGGATCCGAATGCCGGGTGCCTGTTCCTTGCTCGCCTACCGCCGCTGCTCGCCGCCGAAATTCGCTACGGACTCTGGACACACGCCAAGAGCGCTGCGCCCGCGCGATGGCATCCGATCTGGTTACGTACGCTCGTCAGGTCCTGCATTGAAGCCGGCGTGAGCTCGCTGCTCGAACTGAACCCTGAGGATCGCGGCTGGACACCGCAGCCTACGAGGGTGAACCGCATCGTTCGGGAGATGCGCATGTACGTCGACGCGGTGCACCGCACGCGGGCTGACACACGAGAGCTCGGCTATCTCGATCCGAACTATTGGGGGTATCGGTTCTCTGGGCGCCGCGCCACGTTCGACTTGACGCCGATCCCGCAACGGTGGCTACGTGACCTGACGTGGGATTATCTGGCCAATGTTCTCGATGGACCTCGCCGGCCGCGCACTGCCGGACCGTTCGAGCAGGTCCGCCGCTCGCTCATCTGCCTGAGTGCCTATCTAAGCGAATGTGACCCTTACAGGGGCATCAGGCCGGCGGTGCTCACCGAAAGGACTGCCAGAGAATTCGTCGCCGACTTCAGCCGACGCGTAGCCAACCGCCAACACATGCGCGGAGTATTCAACCGCGATGGATCGCTGACGATAGCCACACCCACGACGTACGCCCTGATGATGAACGCCGTGCGACAAGTAATGCGCTTTGCGATGGACACCGGCGCCGCGGCGTCAATTCAACTCTCGCGCGAGTTCGTCGTCAGCATCCCATACGGTGGCGCGCTCTCGCACCGGAACCCGCGACCGTTCAGTGATCCGGTGCTTCGCGAGTTGAGCGACCCGTCAAACATCAGCCTGCTCGATAAGCGAGATCCGCACGATGGTGGCTTTGCAGACATCTGGTCGATCCAGGTGCGCTGCGGGCGCCGCATCAGCGAGGTCGTCAAGCTGCGGTTCGATTGCGTGAGTGAACACCTGGGCAGGACCTGGATGTGGGTGGACATGACGAAGGTTGGCAAGCTCGACTACGCGGTCCAGATCCCTCGCTCCGTCTACGACATCGTCCTGGCGCGTCAGGCCAAGACGCTCGAGAAGTTTCGGCTGAAGCACGGGCGCGAGCCGACGACCAAGGAAAAACGCACGATCGCCTTGTTCCCGAGCCGGGTGACAAACCCGACGTTCGCGCGATCCGTGGACACCGGAACCTTTTGCAGCGCCTTCAAAGATTGGATCGAGTCTGACCAGATGAGACTCCCGGGCCATACGACTCACCAGGCGCGCCACACTCTTGCGACGCGGTTGGTGAAAGCGGGCGCGAGTATGGCTCACGTGAAGACGGTCCTCGGACACATCTCGGAACGAATGGGTGACTCCTACGTCCTGATCGCTGGATCTCAGGTCGAGCCCTTCCTCCAGCAGGTCTGGGTCGCCGGACCAGGTAACGCTTATCCAGGGCAGGTCGTCCTGACGCCGACGACACGAGACAGGACGACCGCGGAACAGCTGTTGGTCGACCTCGCGGCGGTCCCCACAGAGCACGGCCTCTGCACGTTCAAGCCCGTCGTCGGCGGCTACGATTGCCCTTTCGATCGCCAGTGCAACTCCTGCGAGCACTTCGTGCTCACCGGCGCAGACTACGGCTACTGGAAACGACAGGAGCAGCGGTGGGC
>JAFAPL010000227.1 GCA_019247135.1 Chloroflexota bacterium
CGGCAAGGCTGACGGCGGCGCAAACATGGGCACCGCGGTACACCGCATGGCCGAGAAGATCGACCGCGGCGAACCGCTCGGGACCATTCCGGAGGCATACCGCGCGGACCTAGAGGCCTATTCGCATGCCACTAAGTGTCTGAAAATGACTGATATTGAGCGATTCTGCGTGCTCGACTCGCTCGGCGTGGGTGGCACGCCGGACCGGCGCGCGCTCTACCGCGGGCAGTCCTACATCGTCGACATCAAGACAGGCAAGATCGACTGGCCCGGCGAGATGGCGATGCAGCTCGCGATCTACGCGCACTCGCACTGGTACGACCCGACGACCGGGCAGCGCGAGCCGATCGAGTGCTCACAGACGCACGGCATCATCATTCACCTGCCAGCCGGGCAGGGCGTCTGTCAGCTCTACTGGCTGAACATCGCCGCCGGCTGGGATGCGGTGCAGCTCGTGCCGCAGATCATGGAGTACCGCAAGCTGGAGAAGCGGCTCACGGCGCCGCTGGTGGCCGTCGAGGCGACTCAGCCCGTCGATGTCCGCGAGCAGGCTCGCTCGCTGGGTGAGCGGCTTCGGCTGACTGCCGCTGCTCGCGCGGCGATCGAGAAAGCCGAGACCAGCCTGGCGTTGCAACGGATCTTCGAGCACGCACAGTCGCTCGGCATCTGGGGCGACGACCTTATGCACGCCAGCAATAGGCGCCGCACGCAGCTACGGGAGGCCGACGCCATGACGGACGCGCTGCTAGGGGCGGAGGCATCATGAGAAATTGGCACGGCGTGCTGATCGGCGACGAGCTGCACCAGGCGATCGACGCGGCCAGAGGTGAGCTGGGAACGGCATGCACGGTCGGCGAGGTCGCCAAGCTGCTACCGCGGCACCTTGAGATCGAGCTGAACGAAGCGGCCAGCACGCGCTACTACATGACGCGCGGCGTCATCAACTCGCGAGACGACGAGGCGCCCGCATGAAAGCCAAACGCGAGCCGCGCCTGACCACGATGGACGCGATGCTCGACCGCCTGAACCAGTGGCGCCACGCCGCGCTGTGCCTGCTCGACCACTACATCACCGGGCGTCCGCTGAACTTCCGCGGACGCGAGATCCCACAGGAAGTAGCCAACCTACTGGCCGAGCACCACGCCCGGCAGGAAAGGAATCCCCGTGACCCAACCTGACTACGACCCGCTAGCACCTCCGGAGCGCACGCCGGCCGTGTCGTTCCGCGACGCCGTGCCCGGCACGGTGCGCCAGCTTCGCGTGACGGAGTTCGCGACGACCGCGCAGTCGCGCGACTTCCAGTCCGGACAGCCGAAGTTCTACCCGGACGGCAACCCGGTCAAGTCCGTGGTGATCAAGGGCTGCGACGAGAACGGCGAAATGCGCGCGCTCTGGGCGCAGATCCCGTCCGGCATGTACGCCGCACTCGTCGCGGCCCAGCAGGCGCTGGGCCGGCGCATCTCGCCCGGCGACGTCCTGCGGATCACGTTCACACACACGACGCCCAACCAGAAAGACCCGAAGCTGAACCCGCAGAAGCAGTACCGCGTCGAGGTCACGGCGGACGATCCGCTCGCTGGCACGCCGGTCGGGCAGGGCCAGTACGTCTCGCCGTGGAATGAACCGCCCAAGACCGCGGGCAACGCGACCTACACCTACCAGACGCAGCTTCCGCCGCAGCCTCCGATGCCGCCACCCGCGGCCATGCCTGCACCTGTCCGGCCGCAGCCCGTCGCGCCGACTGGTGGTGGATTCAGCGAGCCCCCTCCGTTCTGATGGGGGCTTACGACTGCGACTGTGACCACTGCGCGGATCAGCCATCCCCCGACGAGCAGGTACTGGCGGCACTACTGGAGGGCAACGAGCTGCTGCGCTACCTGGTCGCGTGCCAGCCGTACGGCGGCCAGTGGCTGGAGCTGCGCGGCAAGCCGGTCGACTTCTGCGGCCTGTATCCAGTGCGGCCACGCATGCCTGAGCCGGCGCCGACCGATACAGCCTGGATCGACGAGGGAATGGAGCCGGTCTGATGCTGTGGGGGCTGTTCATCCCGAGCTTGCTCGCGATCCTGATTGCCCATCGCGTGGCGTGGGACTTGGGCCGCAAGCACGGACAGCCACCGCGCGTGCCATCGG
>JAFAPL010000308.1 GCA_019247135.1 Chloroflexota bacterium
CCGCGTGCGCGCACGTTCTGGGGCTTACTCACGCGGCTCGCAGCCAAAGCGACTGCCTACAACCTGGCCGTTGCAATCAATCGCCTGGCCGGCTTGGATACCCTCGCCCTCGCCAATCCCTTCGCCTGACTTTCTGCATCACGCGTCCCTGGCCAGAGAGGGGGTCGGGGGGGTGGATCGAACGCTCCCTGGAGCGCGGCGACCCGGAAATGTTTCAGGCGCGAGCCGCCTGGGAGCCGCTGCCGACCTCACGCACGACGTTGAACACGTCGCGGATGCCCTCGAGTCGGCTCATGATGCGGCTCAAGCGGTCGAGCCGTGGCACCTCCACCGTGGTCCACACGGTCGCCGTCTGATCCTTGTGCACCACGGCCGACAGCGCCGTGATATTGGCCTTTTCGTCCGCAAGGACGGCGCTCACGTCGCGTACCAGACCTTCGCGGTCCCAGGCTTCGATGCGTACGGTCACGGGGAACACGTGCTGGTCCGAATCGCTCCAGTCGACTGAGACCAGGCGGTCTTTCTCGTCCTCGTTCAGCACAGACGCGCAATCGACGCGATGCACCGTGACGCCCCGCCCACGCGTGATGTAGCCGATGATGTTGTCGCCGGGTACGGGATTGCATGAACGACAGACGCGCGTGAGGAGATCGCCGACGCCGAGTACACGCAAGCCACCCGTCGGCGCGCTCGGCGCCAACTGCGGCAGAGCGGTGACCGTCGCATCGCGCCGCTGCTCGTCGGCGCCCGTGAGGACGTGCCGGCCGATCTCGTCGGGGTTGATGTCGCCGTAGCCAACCGCCGCGAAGAAGTCGTCGAGCTTATCGAAGCGGAACTCCGCGGCGAGCTCGTCGAGTTTGACGCCGTCGACATTCAACCGCTTGAGCGCCTTCTCCACGAGCTCGCGGCCGCGCGTGATGTTCACCTCGCGCTGCTGCTTGCGGAACCACTGACGGATCTTTTCGCGTGCGTGGGCCGTGCGAACGAACCCGAGATTCGGGTTCAACCAGTCGCGCGAGGGACCGCGCGAGCCTTTGGCCGTGACGATCTCCACGATGTCGCCGTTGCGCAATCTGGTGTCCAGCGACACCAGTCGACCGTTCACCTTCGCGCCAACGCACTTGTGCCCGACATCGGTGTGGATGCGATAGGCGAAGTCCAGTGGCGTCGCCCCACTGGGCAGCTCCTTGATCTCGCCCTTGGGCGTGAAGACGTAGACCTGGTCCTGAAAGATGTCCGTTCTGAGGGAATCGACGAACTCCTGGGCGCCGCCGGCAACGTCCTTTTGCCAGTCCATCAGTTGGCGGAGCCAGGCGACTTTGGCGTCGAACTTCTGGTCCTGGCGCAGTCCTTCCTTGTAGCGCCAGTGCGCGGCCACACCGTACTCAGCGACCTGGTGCATCTCGTGCGTGCGGATCTGGATCTCGAGCGGCCGTCCGTCTAGCGCCAGGACGGTCGTGTGCAGCGACTGGTACAGGCTCTCCTTGGGGTTGGCGATGTAGTCGTCGAACTGGCCGGGCAACGGACGCCAGATCGAATGGATCACACCCAGCGCCGTGTAGCAGTCGGGGATCGTCTGGACCAGCACGCGCACGGCCAGCTGGTCATAGATCTGGTCGACATCGACACCACGGCGCTGCATCTTGCGGTAGATGCTGTAGATGTGCTTGGGCCTTCCTGACAGATCAGCTGCCAGGCCGTGCTTGTCGAGCTCCGCGCGCACGACGTCGATCACGCGATGGATGAACTTTTCGCGTTGGACGCGCCGGCCCTCGAGCTTTACGGCGATCTCGTGGTACTTCTCGGGCTCGAGATGGCGAAACGACAGGTCCTCGAGCTGCCACTTGAGCTCCCAGATACCAAGCCGGTTCGCGAGAGGCGCGTAGATGTCCATGGTCTCCTGTGCCACGCGCCGGCGCTTGGCGGGCGGGCGGTACTGGAGGGTCTTCATGTTGTGCAGGCGGTCGGCCAGCTTGATGAGGACGACGCGGATGTCCTCGGCCATGGCCAGGAACATCTTGCGCATGTTCTCGGCCCACAGGTCCTGACCGTCCAGTTGCACGACGGGGCGTGGACCATCGTCCTCGACGTGCAAGAACTGCATCTTGTCGAGCTTGGTAACCCCGTCGACCAGGCGCGCGACCTCGCGGCCGAAGCGTGTCTCGAGCTCGGACATGTGCACGCCGCAGTCTTCCGAGACGTCGTGCAGCAGCGCGGCGATGATCGTCGCCGTGTCCATATGGAGCGAGGCGAGCGTCTCGGCGACGGCGAGCGGATGATTGATGTACGGCTCGCCGGACTCGCGTCGTTGAGCAGAGTGAGCTTCCGCCGCGAAAGCGTAGGCGCGCCGGATTGCCTCCACGTCAGGGGACGGGAGGTAACGAGCAACGTCGTCGAGGAGGCTCTGCGGGCTCCGCGCCTCCGCGACGGTGGCGGGCGCCGACACCGTGGTCACAGAGTCTACAACCCGTTTGGCGTTCGAGGTCTTCCTACACCAGCGTATGTCTCGGCTCGCGCACCGGATCTCCTGAAGGACTCCCGGCGAGACGCAGCGTAAGCACCGCGAGGACCCTGGTTGCGGCGACCAGGTCGTCGACGGCGACGTACTCGTCGGGCTGATGGGCGAGCACCAGGCGACCGGGCCCATATGCGATGCACTCCTGAATAGCCGCGCGGCGAACCACGTGCTTCTGGTCGTACGTGCCCGGGCTGGCGATGAAGCTCGGCTCCACCTGGAGCACATCGCGGATCGCGCCCGCCGTGGCGCGCGCAAGCGTCGAGTCTGCGCTGCCAAGCAACGGATCCACGCGCATCAGGTCTCGCAGCTCGTACGCGACACCAGCCCGATCGAGCAGCTCGGTAATTTCCGCTCGTACAGAAGCGAAGGACTCTTCGTGGATGAAGCGGCGGTCGAACACCGCGGTGCAGCGATCGGGAACGGCAGGCGTCTGCAAAATGCCGAGCGGTTGGCCAGCGTGCACCGAATTCAGGTTGATGCTTGGCTGGCGCGCCGGCGGCGGCTCCACCGGCGCCGACGAGACGCGCTGGCGTAAGCGTGGCCGCAGCTCGCGGTCGATCAGCTCGATCAGCTGCGCCATCTGCTCGGCCGCGTTCACGGCGAGCGCCGGCATGCTCCCATGGCCGACCCGGCCCAGGGTCGTCAGCTCGAACCAGTACACGCCACGATGACCGATGCACACGCGCTCCGGGTCGAGTGGCTCCGTGATCACCACGTAGCGCTGTCTGGAGGACGACAGTCGCCCAACGTCACACAGGTGGGCGACGCCTGCGAAACCGCCGTTCTCCTCGTCAGGTGTGGCGCTCTGCTCGATGGTCGCGTCCAGCGGGATGGCCGCTCGCCGAATGGCTTCAACGGCGAAGAGCGACGCGCTGATGCCCGCTTTCTGGTCGCACGTCCCGCGGCCGTAGATCCTGCCGTCGCGGAGGATCGCGCTGAACGGGTCGACCGTCCAGCCGTTTTCGGCCGGGACCACGTCGTAGTGGCCGTTGAAGTGCAGCACCGTGCGGCCT
>JAFAPL010000321.1 GCA_019247135.1 Chloroflexota bacterium
GGCGCAGGCCGATGTTGGTCTCGACGCCGGACCGTGGGTAGAGGGCTACGATCCAGGAGCCCCACTGTTCCCACAACGGCACGCGGGCGGAGGCCAGCCGGGTGTGCTCGATTTGGAAATCCTGGAAGGCCACGATCCCGCCGGGGCCGACGTGGTGCACGACGCGGCGCACCACGTCGGCCGGGGCGGCGAGATACATCAGGACGAAGCGGCCCACCACCGCATCGAACGGCCTGTCCACGGGGAACTCGCGCAGATCGGTCTGGATGAAACGCACCTGCGTGGCGCCGCTGGCCGCCGCGCGGGCTCGCGCCAGCTCCAGGACCCGGTCGTTGATGTCCAGGCCAACGACTTCGCCGGTGGGCCCCACGCGCTGCGCCGCCAGGAGGGACACATCGCCCGGCCCGCAGCCGACGTCCAAGACGCGCATGCCGGGTCCGATGCCCGCCTCCAGCAGCAGGGCGCGGGTGGACGAGGCGACCAACTGCCCCTGATCGGTGAGCCGGTGGAACTCGTCCTCGGTGTACCCCGGCACGCAGAGAGCGTCGCGACCGGTGTGGCCCTGAGTCATTCGGGGACCTCCTGCATGAGGCGAGGTGGCTTCCTCGTCGCTGAGCGTCAGGTACTCGGTGTGCAGGCGCGCCGGCCTGCTTCTGCGCCAGACGAGGCTCTTGGTGTGCCGCACGATCTGGCGTACACGCGCGTGGCGGACCAGGTAGTCGAGCGAGCTGAGCCCCCTTGAAGTGCAGGACTGCCAGAGTCGTCACGGCTCAACTGTACGGTCAAGTGCCGCTCGTGTGACGGCTAGACTGGCGGCAAACGGATCACGGAGAGGATGTGACGTGGAGCGTCACCATCGAGGCGTTGGCGCGGTTCCTAGGCGCGCCCCCCACGCTGATTCTGAAGGAACTGTTCGAGCACTGGGGGTGGCTGACGACTATCGACCAGACGCTTGACATCGAGCAGGCCGCATGGGTGGTCCTGATGCTTGGAGGGCCAAGAGGCAACGCCGGGGTGACGGCGAAGCTGCGATGGCCACCAGGCGGGCTGAGCGGGGAAGTGTCGCTACCGGAGCCGCGGGAAGACGATCGGAACACGCGACTCAGATAGTGATCTCCGACGGACCGCCATCGACGGGTTCAGCGAGCAACCCGCGAAGCTGGGCGATCTCGGTGAGTGGTAGCGCCACGCGGATCCGAGTTGCGTTTGTCGCCGACGGTGCGCGATTCCGCAGGCCCTCGAAGATCAGATAGATGTAGCGACCGCAGCCGCGTCGCAAAGAGAGGAGGCTGACACGGTCGGGTCGGCCCAGGTCGAGGTTGTCACGGATGACCGCTTCGAAGAAGAGGCGGCCGTACACGGGCCGAGTGAAGACCTGCGTCAGGCTCATCTCGAGTTGCCAGATGCTCAGGCGGTGGCGATAGCCGGCCGTGCGATCGGCCGCTGTGAGTGGCCAGGGCAAGCGGTCCTGCCAGCGGTCGAAGAACGCCTGCACGTCGGCCGGGCTGAGCGCATCAGCGAGCTGTTGCAGACGGTCGGCATCGGCACACCAGCGCAAGCCGTTGTCCAGGCTCTCGAAGGGAATTGCCTCTTTGCGCAATTGCTGCTTGAGCCACTCGTTGCCGTTGAGGCACACCCGCACCGGATACGGCAGATACGTGCCGACCTTGATGAAGGCGGGACCCCACTCGGCGTCCTGCAGATAGAAGTAGTAGTGGTTGACGACGACCGTCTGGCGGGAAAACGAAAAGTGAACGGCCCGTGGCGGAGTAATGTGCTTGGTCGCTTTGAACGAGAACTGACGTTCCTGGGCAATGCCGATGAACACCACCCCGTCGGCGGCTCGGAAGTGAGCACGTTGGCGCGCGGCCACGTCGTCCTTGCGTTGGCCACGCTCGAACTGCACCACCGGCACCAAGTGCTGGTCAGCGAACGCGGCGACCGCCTGGACGAAGCGGTCGTGCAGCGGGCGAATGGCGGCCGGTGAGGGGATCTGGTTGCCGAGGTGATCGCACAGGAAGGCGCACACCTGGCCGGCTGACTGCAGCCTGGGCACGTAGCCGTTCAGATACAGCCGATCAATGCACGACGTGGACAGGGACACGTGGTCGCGCAGTAAGGTGGCGACGCTGGGGCTGGGCATGGTCGACGCCTCCCGTTCGGGATGGATAAGCACGCCGATGGTGCCACCCCAGCACCTCTTTCGGTCCCAGTAGAAAAAAGAATGATCGTTGACCGATCATCCGCAACGCCCGTCAGGACAAGGCAGGTGAGGGCTGCACCCGTAGGGCCGTAACGAGCGCAGCGAGTGGAGGAGCCTGCGCCAGCAGGCTTGCAGCCTGAGGAACCGTAGGTTCCTTCGTCTCCTACTCGTCGGTTTGAGGTCGTAAGACTTCGCTAGTACATGGCTGCCGAATAAGCCGTGAGGTGGTCGAGCGGTTTGATGGGCCAGTCCTGAGTCCAGACAACCTCTGACTCAGTCGACTGTAAATGTAGCCACGTCGTTGTTCCAACTGTAGACCACGCCCCACCCAGGTGCGAACACTCCGACCATCACGGTGTATGTACCTGTGGCAGCCGTTGTTGGCACCGTCCACGTGAAACGATACGTCCGGCTCGTGTTCGGACTGAACGCGTGGTTGTCCCAATATCGTTGTGCAACCTTGTTCCCGGCTGGGTCATAGATCTCAACGTCGACGAGCGCCGAGGCCGATTGATTCACGGTTACGTGCGCCGTCACACTGTCGGCTTTACCACGCGCCACGGTCGCTGCGCTGACACTGGCATGACTGGTCCACGTTGCCTGCCCACCAGCGACCGGCGTGGGTGTCGGCGTACTGGGCGCGGGGGTGGGGGTGGACGTAGGCAGAACGGTAGGTGTAGCAGTCGCCTGCTGGGTCGGTGTCGACGTTGGACTCACGGTTGCTGATTGCGGCCCGAGATCGGGCTTGCCTTGGGCAAATGCAGCCGCAGCACTCAGGTCAATCGCAATCTGATCGCTCGTGTGTTCTGGACTCAAGCTCCAGGGCCAGCCACCTGCATAGCCAAGGTTGTACAGGTCCTGCCAACGGGTCTGGGCGGACGGCGTAAGCCCGGCTGACTCCTGCGATTCGCCAATCACTACCGGCTTCCCGTCCGGGCTACTCGCGGCGGTTACAAATGGATCATTCGATCCGGTGCCAAAATTGTCGTAGTAATGCGGCGAGTAGTAGTCCAGCGGATGCCCCTGCCAGGTTGCCACGTCCTGTACCTGCGCGTTGCCGACCGTCACGAGCGCGCGACTGTTGGCATGCACCGCGTTGGCTATGGCGTCGCCAGTCGCGAGCATGCCGCTCACGCTCGTGATTCCATTCCGTGACTGCCACTCAGGCTCGTTCACGACTTCCCACGTGTGCACGCGCGGATTGCCAGCGTAGTGCTGGAACAGTGGCGTGAGCACATTCACGAGCGCTTGCCGCTTGGTGGCGTCCTCCCACCACTGATGCGTGGTGCTGTCGTCGTTCGTGCCGCCGAACAGAACAAGGTTGTAGTAGATGTCGTACTTGGCGGCTTCAGTGAGTGCGGCATCGATATCGGTGTAGACGGTCGGGTTTATTCCCGTGGGCGTGCCACTGCCGTCACGCTGGATCTGCGGGCTGCCCCCTTCAAATACCCACCACCGAACCATCTTCATGCCCGCGGTGTGGGCAGCACTCAGTTTGGTGTCGACTTGCGCGATATCGCCACTGACGCCCCCTCCATTCGGACCTCCGCCGAAGTCCGCGCCCCAATTGAGCCACGGCATATTCGCGCCGAACAGAAACACGCCATTGATCCGGCTTGTTTGTCCAGCGGCTGTCTGGGGCAGGAGCAGCGCCAGTATCAGTGCTCCTGCGCTCAGCAGGCATGCTGCGTTTCGCATCCGATGCCTCCGTGAGTTACTGCATGCCAGCACATCGCTCGTCTGAGATCGGCTGACGATCGCAAGTGATCCGCTACTGCACGTTACCTGAATACTGTCACCAGGCCCGAGCGTTCGCAATAACTTCCTGCCCGGCGTCGCGGTAGCGCTTGTAACCGGCACCACTGGTGTTGGCGCAGCCGCGACAGGCGAGCTCGTAGAAGTGGATGTCGAACCACCGCCGCCTCCGCCACCGCCAGGATTCACGATACCACCGGCATCGACGATGATGAGATCCATGTCGTCGACCACCCTCGGCTGATGGGATTCCAAGCTTCGTTCCCATCCTGGGCCAGGTGGAAGACCTCGTCTGCTGGCGCTCGCGGTGAACCTTTTCTCAAGCGAGTACCGGCCGCCCTGCGGCTCGAGCACGAAGCCGCGCTGCGCGGTCAGGGCCCGCTAGCATACTTCGCATGGTCACGCAGGTACGCACCTACACGGTCAAAGACGGCATGCTCGACTCCTGGGTCAAACACTTCAACGACAAGATCGTGCCGACCAGCGCCAAATACGGCGTCAAAGTGCTCGGCGCCTGGGTGGACCGTACGCAGAACACATTCGTCTGGGTGCGCCAGTTCGACTCTGAAGATGCCCTCAAGCGCTACGAAGAGTCGCCCGAACGCGCCGCCTACCTACCAGTCAACAAAGAGCACCTGGCAAAAACCGAGTTCCGCAACGTGGAGGACGTGCTCCGGGTTCCGGTGAGCTGACGCTCGACAGCGATCAAGCCACGGCGCCG
>JAFAPL010000332.1 GCA_019247135.1 Chloroflexota bacterium
GCATTCGGGCAACGGGGGTCGCCGAACCGTGCTCGGGTGTAGCGACGGGCGCCTGCCCGTAACGTAGCCGTATGCAACCCGTCGCGCTCGTTGCGGTCCTGGTCATCCTCGTGGCGCTGCTGTATCTGCAGCGCCGCGGCAGAACCCCGCCCGTCGTCGTCGACGAGTTCGAACCTGCGTTATTCCTGCGCACGACCGACCCTGACGCACATGTCCTCCCCAAGGTCATTCGGTTCCGCGCTCGAGGCAAGCTGCGCCTTGGGTACAAGCCGGCGTTCATGGACGACCACGTCGGCCACGCGGAGTTCAGGGCGCTGCCGGCCGTCGACATCCGAGGCGACCAGACGTCGGTACGCGAGCTGAGTCGGCAGGCGGCCTGCATCTGGCGTGACCCGACCAGTGGTGGCTTCTACGTCCAGCTTGGCTGGCCGGGGCCTGGCGAGCCGATTCGACCGCGGACGCAGACTCGCGTATTGCGGTCTGGTCGACCGCATGACGCGGCCACTCAGCCGTTCCGACTCATCCACGGCGACGTTTTGCGGCTCTCCTCCCAGGTCGAGTACATATTTCGGGAGGTCGAAGCGCAGCGGGATCGACCCACGCCCGAGCAAAAGAAGATCGAAGCGTTCGAAAGCTCCGCGCCCGGTGTGGCCGGGCCGGTCTCGGGAAGCATGAAGCTCAGCTTGCTCGGTCAGAGCCAGCGGCGGGAAGACGACGACGGCGCATGATGATCAGTTCGGACGAACGCATCGCTGCCGCCGAGTTGGAGCATCTGGCGCGCAGCCTGCGGCCACCCTGCCAGGCGGGCGCGTACACGCTGACAGGTCATGTGGCGCGGACCGCGACGGCGCTCCTGTACACCGCAACCGGACCGGTATTCAGCGGCCGCGAGGGCGTTCTGAAACTTACCGGGTCGATGTATGCGCCGATCCTGCGCCGCGAGCTCGCACTCCTGTCAAGCTGTGCCGACGCCGAGGTCGAGGGCGTTGTTCGACCGCAGTCACGCGACCTGGTGTGGCTGTCGGTTGGCGGGCCGGCATCGGATCGGCCCGCGGCGGCCCTGGCGTTGCCGTTGCTCAGCGGCGGCGATCTCAGTGTGATCGCGGCACGCGCGGGGCGCGCCGGCGATCTCGGGTCGCATCTTGCACTCCAGGTGGCGCGGCCGATCGCCATCGCGCTGAGTGGGATGCAGACGCTGCTCGACGCTCCTCTCGCGCACGGCGACGTGCGCCCGCAGAATGTCCTGTTACCGACGCCGACCTCTGATGTTCGCGACGTTCAACTGATCGACCTGGACGCAGCACGCGACCTTCTGACGGCTCCAGAAGTCGCGCGCGAAGACGTGCGGGCCTTCGGCGGCCTCCTCTGCCTCGTGAGCACGGGCGATGGCGAGTGCGCCCCCGTGACGCACAACAAAGCCTTTGACGTCTTCGTTCGCAATTGCCTGGACGTGCGCTACGCGTCCATGGCGGTGGATGCTGTGTGGGGCGATCTTCAACGCGCGGAAGAAGCGCAGCGTGCGCTGGAGGGAGCGAGCAAGCGTTTGGCCCCCGGGCGATGGCTCGCGGACCTGCGCCGTCGGGCCCGCCTGTGACCGTCTCAGCGCGGGCGGCGCAGGAGGTCGCATCCTCACGCGCGTCGCGCCCGGGCCGCGTAACGTTCAACCGACCTCCGCGGCTCCGCGTTGGCTTGAGCGTCGGCCAGGTAGACATTCCGGCACCTCCAGCTCCTGCGCAGAAGCCCGGCAACAGTGTGGCCGGCGGCCTGATCGTGCCGTTGATCGCCGTTGTGGCAATGGGCGGTCTGTTCCTGGCCAGCGGGCTGGGCGGTGGTAATCAGCTGTACCTGATCATCGCCATCGTCGCCGTCATGGCGATGGGCATCCCGACCGTGTGGATGTTCTTCGAGGACCGCCGTCGCTTCAAACGGCGTGCACGCGAACAGGTCGAGCAATACGGCCGGCGCGTGCGCAACGCGGAGGCGGAGCTCGCGCGACTCCGCGACGAAGAGCAGAGCCTGCGTACCGAGCTTGACCCGTCGCCGTCGGCGCTCGTGCGACGCGCGAGTGGGCGAGGTCGTCGGCTCTTCGAACGTCGCGTCGGCCACGACGATTTTCTGAGCCTGCGACTCGGCATCGGCCTCGCGCCGACCGCGCTCGAGATCGGCTTTCCCCGAGCATCCGGCACCCAGGTCGACGAAGCCTACCCGCGCCTGGCAGAGCTGATGCGTAACGCCGAGATGCTGGTCGAGCAATACCGCCGTGTGCCGGACGTGCCGATCCGTGCCGACCTGCCCGCGGCGGGAGGAGTGGGACTGGCAGGTCGGTACGCTCGGGTGGCTCCGCTCGCGCGCGCCGTGTTGTGCCAGGCGGCGATTCATCACAGCCCTGATGATCTCCATCTGGTTGGTTTTCTCGGGTCCAGGCCGTTGGAGGACTGGGCCTGGCTGAAGTGGCTGCCGCACACGCGCGGCGGCGGAGACGGCCAGCGGCTGCTCGCATGGGACCAATCGGGTCGTACCCGCCTGGGACGCTGGCTATTCGACGAGCTGAGCAATCGCAAGCGGCTGCTCGACGAAGCAGGCACGGACGCGGAATCCGTCACCTTCCCCTGGTTACTGGTGTTTCTCGACGACGTGCGATTGGCGCACAGCGACGTTGCGCTCAAGATGATCTTCGCCGACGGCGCCAGGTTGCGAGCGACGCTCCTGGGGCTCGCGGACGACCTGAACAGCGTGCCCGGTGGCTGCCATGGTGTCGGCGTGCTGGAGGATCGAGTCGGGGGATTGTTGACGTACACGCGCACACCGGGGGGTCGAGTTGAGGAGCCGGAACAGTGCGTCCCGGACGCCATGACCGTTCAGGATGCCGAGTCCCTCGCACGTGCGTTAGCGCCTCTGGACGTCACCGACGAAGCGCCCGAGCAAAATTCGTCGGACGACATCCCGTCGAAGATCAGTTTTTTCGAAGCGCTCGACATTCCGTCAGTCGAACAAATCGACGTGAGCACGTGGTGGCACAAGCGCGACCTGGCAGACCTACTGCGCACCCCGATGGGGCCCTCGGCGGGCGGCGGCCTGCTGTGGCTCGACTTGAAGGAGCAGAGTCAGGCAGGCCATGGACCCCACGGCCTCGTGGCTGGCACGACTGGCGCCGGCAAGAGCGAGCTGTTGCTGACGCTGATCTCGGGCCTGGCGCTGCGCCATCCACCGGACGTGTTGAATTTCGTCCTCATCGACTACAAGGGCGGCGACGCGTTCCAGAGCGTGGCCGCGTTGCCGCATACGGTTTCACTCATCACTGATCTCGACCGGCAGCTGGCTGCACGGGCGCTGGTGACGCTGCGCAGCGAGATCAAGCGCCGCGAGCATCGGCTGCTCGAGATGCGTTCGGCCGGGGTGTCCAGCGTGGCCGAGTATCAGATCCGGCGCGCTGACAGTAACGGGCAGCTTGCCCCGATGCCGTTCCTCGTCATCCTCGTCGACGAGTTTGCGCGACTCAAGGACGATTTACCCGAATTCATCAGCGGTCTGATCGACGTCGCACGGGTGGGTCGCAGCCTGGGCGTGCATCTCATCCTGGCCACGCAGACGCCCTCAGGGACCGTCGACGATCAAATCCAGAAGAACACCAACTTCGGCTTGTGTCTGCGGGTTCGCGATCAGGTGGACAGCAAACACGTGATTGGCGAGCCCGACGCGGCGCTGTTGCCCGGCTCTCTGCCGGGGCGTGGTTATTTCAGAGCCGGCCTGGATCCGGTGCGTTTGTTCCAGACTGCTCGGGCGGGTGCCCCGTACGAGCCGCGGACCGCGACGGCGACGCTCGAGGTGGCGCCGTTCGGGCCGGTGCTCGCGGTGCTCGGCAACCTGCCCCTCGAGCGGCTCGCGCGTGGCGTGCCAGCGACGTCGCGAACGACAGAAGTTCGTGCTTTGACCGAACGGCTGCGCGACACGGCTACGGAGCTCCAGGTGACGGCCCAACCGTGGCCTGATCCGCTGCCGGATGTGCTTCCGCTCGTCGAGGCGATCGTGCCGCTGCAGGACCAGGCCTGGAGGTGGCCTTCGCCGTCGGAAGCGCCGGAGTGGCTCGCGCCGCCAGTCGGTCTGGTTGACGAACCTGCCCAGCAACTCCAGGGCCCCTTCCGTCTGGACGTGTCCCGCAACTGCATCATCTATGGCGCGGCCGGCTCGGGCAAAAGCACGTTGTTGCGTACGCTGGCCGCTTCGCTGGCGATGCTCCATTCGCCAGAGGACCTGTTCATCTACTGTCTCGATTTTGACGCGCGCACGCTCGCGCCGCTGGCCGCTCTGCCGCACGTCGGTGAGGCGGGCGTCTTTCTCCCACGCGATACCGTGCGCATCCGCCGGCTCTTCAGGATGCTCGAGCACGAGATGCACCAGCGCCGTGAGGCTGGGGTGACCAACCTGCGCCAGCAGCGGCGAGCGGCATCTGACGGTCGATTCGACCGGTTCCCATTCATCGTCGTGTTGCTGGACAATTTCGCCGCGTTCCGCGAAACCTTCGAAGAAGAAGAGAACCTGACGCGCAGCATCGAGAGCATGGTCACGGAGTTCGGTGCGCTCATGCGCGATGGACCGGCGGCGGGCATCCATTTCGTGCTGACAGGCAATATCCCGGGCACGATCCCCAGCAGTGTTGCCAACGCCGCCGAGACACGCGTGGCCCTGCGCCAGAATGATCAGACCGATTACGGCATCGTCGGGAGGATGGAGAATCCACCCGAGCACGTGCCACCGGGCCGTGGCTTCGCGGCGGGCATGCCGCCACGGGAATTTCAGGTCGCACTGCTGCCTGACGAGGTCGAGCGGGCCGACGACCTCGGGGTGAGCATGCTCACGACGCGCGAGTTGTTCGAGCGCCTGCGTGGGGCTGCGACTGGCACCGGCCCGCCGCCGGTGCAAGACCTGCCGTCCATGCTCGCGCTGAACGATCCGCGCCTGGGCCCGAGGCCGAGTGGCCAATTGCCGCTGGTGCTCGGACTGGACGACGAACGCTTCAGGCCGCTCGCGATCGACCTGGGCGAGACCCTCCACCTGTTGATCGCCGGGCCGCCTGGCTCGGGCAAGACCAGTTTGCTGGCGGCGAGCTTGCTGCAATTGCAGCCCACCTCGGGCCTCTATCTCGCATTGCCGCGGACGTCGCCGCTTCTGGAAGCCACATCTATCGCGACCGCCGTCGCACGCAACGTCGTTCAGCTCGGCCAGATGCTCGATGACCTGGAAGTACTGATCGACCAGCGGCGGCAGGCATTGCGCGAAGACGACGCCCCGATATCGACAGGTCAGCCACTCGTGCTCGCCATCGACGACTACGAACTCTTGCGGCAGGACGACGACTTCTATGACGTCGAGACCCGCCTCGCTCGTCTGGCCCGCCGCGGCACCGCGGTTGGTCTGCACGTGTTGCTGTCCGGTTCGAATATCGAGCTGCGCGACGCGCGCGACGACGTGCTGCGGTACCTGAGCCAGCTGCGCGTCGGCGTGCTCCTGCAGCCGGACATCGAGCTGGACGGCGACCTCTTCGCGGTACGCCTGCGTCGACTGGTCGAGCAGCCGCCGGTCGGACGCGGCTATTTCGTGCTGCGTCAGCAGCAGCTGCTGTTCCAGGCCGTGACACCTCAGCTGGAGGGGCTGACACTGCAGGCCAGTATCCGGAGTTGGCTCGATGGAAGCGGGCGAGAAGCTCACCTTCGCGCTGGCGCTCACGGTTCGTGAGCGGGCCGGGGACGTCGGGGAGGACGTCCTGGTGCGTGGCACGGCGGATCAGACGGTGGCTGAGCTCGCGCGGCAATTGGCGGAGTACCTCGGGAGCCCGGTGAACGTCGAGTACGGCTTGCGTGTTGAACGCACAGGCGAACAACTTCGACCGGCGGCAGCTATCGGCGCCGTTGATCTGCTCGAAGGTGACTTCGTCACGTTGCTCGGGCCCAGGGTGGTGGGGGGCCGCCGGCGACCTCGCTGGGCCGAGCCGGACGACACCCCACGCGGGTCACCACCCAAGGTGGTGCCGCTGCGTCCGCGTACCGGTTCTTCTTGAATTCTCGCCCCGGTTGGCTACGCGGCCGGATTGGCGTGACTGACGGGCTGGGTCTCGGCGAACATCGCAGTCGCTGGCTCGACGTCATCGTCCGCAAGGATCGCGAGCGCCAGTTTCAGGTACGCCGGTCGGAGCCGCAGGCTGCGCGTTCGGCGTTCAGCGAGTTCAGTAGCGATGTGCTCGACGACTGTGTGGCGGCTCAGGCCGGTCATGCGAAGAGAAACGCCGTGTGACGTCGAATTCGCGCACCCGTGCCGCTGTGGTTCGACAATCTGGGCACGAATGAAAGCGCCAACGTGTGGACGCGCCACGCGCGAAGACGCCACAATCGCCCGTATGACTTCGTCGGACGACGCCCGCGGGGAAATCCTTCCGGCGAACACGCCGGGCGCCGGGCAGATCGAGGTCGAAATGGTCGTCGTTGGCAT
>JAFAPL010000334.1 GCA_019247135.1 Chloroflexota bacterium
AGATCGGTCCACAAGTACGCGGTCGAGAAGAGGCTGCCGGGTGCCGTCGGATCACCGGCGTCCCACGCGCGGACGAACAGCGCCTTGACCTCGGGCGACTCGAAATATTCGTCCACGACGTCGATAGTGTTGCCGACGAGCAGACGCTCCAACAGGGCGGTCTCACCGGCTGCATCGGCCTGGTCGAACAGCTCCTTCATGCTCGGCGGCTTACTGAGAAAATGCGGCAACAACAGGCGTGCCACCCGCCGACGAAACTCCTGAAATGCTGGAAAGCTCCGCGCATCGTGGCTGTTCAAGCCGGCGATCGACTCCACCGTCCGCTCGTCACTGTCCCAGATGAGCGCCGAGTGGCCGCTCGGGAACGGCTGCAAGACGTGCGGATCTTGCGGATAGATGTGCAACCCGTGTCGTCGCAGCTCCAGGTCGTCGATGACTTTGCGCTGCAGCATGTGACAGATATACGAGCACGTGGGTGCACGTACGCCCGGCCACAGCTCTTCCGTGATGCAGGCCCCGCCGACGAACGCGCGCCGCTCGAGTACCACGACCTTCAACCCGGCGCGGGCGAGATACCCGGCCGCCACGAGTCCGTTGTGCCCGCCGCCGATTACGAGCACATCCGCGTCTGCCATGTCTCTCAGCCTAAGCCCCCGGGCGGCTCGAGGACCAGCTTACCGCTCGACGCGACGTGACAGGCGCGTTGCCCATCCGTTCCAGTGCACGTGGCGGCCCCGCGGAGTATCCTGTTCCGGTCCGTTTTTCGCGGTCGGGTCATTTACGCAACGCCCGCCTGGCTGCTCGAGGAGGCCGCCGACCACGTCGTGATCGGACTGGTCGCGGGCTCCGAGACGGCGCAACTGGCGGATGGGCGCAGCGTGCAGCTGGAGCGACTGGCTAACGGAACCGAGCGGCTGGAGCCGACGCCGTGGCACACCACACATTGTGTGTGGCTGATGCCCTTCGATGTCGCATACGCGATCGGACATTTCTGGAATGCGGCAACTGGGGAGTTTCTCGGTCACTACGTCAATCTGCAGGCTCCACTTCGGCGCACCACGCTTGGCTTCGACGCGATGGATCACGTGCTGGATATCGTCGTCGATGCTGACGGAAGGTGGCATTGGAAGGACGAGGACGAGCTCGCGGAAGCCGTTCGATTGGGCATATTTTCAGCAGATGAAGCGGTCGTGATCCGGGCCGAAGGAGAACGGGTCGTGGCGCAGCTGGATGATCTCCTGCCGACTGGCTGGGAAACGTGGTGGCCCGACCCGACGTGGCACACACTGAGACTCCCTGCCGATTGGCGGCATGTTGATCGATGACATCCCGGGTCCCCAGGCGCCGGCGGCAGCGCGCGTTGGTTATTCTTGCAGTTTGTGCTGGAGGCGACGGCCCGGCGGGGCCAGCCCGCGCTGAAGTATCACAACGCCCGCCTGTTCGTCGCGGGTCAGGGACTCTCGAACATCGGCACGTTCTCGCAAACGGTCGCCTTGTCGCTGCTCGTCCTGCAGCTGACGGACAGCGGTCTCGCACTCGGGAGTGTTATGGCCGCCCAGGCTCTGCCGATCATGCTGCTCGGGCCGTGGGCGGGCACCGTGCTGGACCGGCTGCCGCTGCGGCGCATCCTGTTCGTGACCGCGCTCATGGGCGCGCTGCAGGCAATCTGCCTGTCCGTGCTCGCGTTCACCGGCACGATCAACTTCGGTTCCGTGTTGGGACTTGCAGTTGCGCTCGGATGTATCCAGGTGTTCGATCGGCCGGGCAGCCAGGCCTTCATCGCGGAGCTCGTGCCGCGTCAGGCGATCGCTGGCGCGGTCGGGCTGGCCAGTTCGGCACAAGCCATCGGCAGGCTCGGCGGTCCGGCTCTCGCGGCCGTGCTGTACGCGTGGGCGGGAGCCGGCAGCGTCTTCGCCGTCAACGCAGCCTCGTTTGCCGCCGTCGTCGTGGCGCTGGCGTTGCTACGAACTTCCGAGATGGTGCCGCGCAACGTTCACGGCACCAAGCGAGCCGACATGGCGACTGCGCTGCGATTCGCGTGGCACGCTCCAGCGATTCGCTCCGCTCTCCTCGCCAACGCGCTCATCGGCTTGCTCGCGTTCAATTTTCCGACGTTCTTTGCGTCCATCTCCAGTCTGACCTTTTCACAGCCGAATCTGTTTGGTGCGGCCGAGAGCGTGAACGCCGTCACGAGTCTCGCCGCGGGTGTGCTGCTGGGTCGGCAGGGCCGACAGCCCACATTGAGGACGGTGGGCATCGCTGCCATAGCACTGGGCAGCTCGCTGGCGTGGGTCGCACTCTCGCCGACTGGTGTGGTGTTCCTTGCGGCGATGCCATTCTTCGGCGCTGCTGTCGTCTGGTACGCCACGAGTTCCCAGGCGATGGTTCAGCAGCGTTCGCCATCGGAGATGGGCGGACGAATGATGAGCCTGTACACGCTTGGCTCGATGGGCACGACGCCGGTGGGTGCATTGATCGTCGGCGCCGTAATCGACCACTGGTCACCGCGCGCGGCGATTGGACTCGGAGCATCGACCGCCATAGTGGCGGGCCTGGTCCTCGTGCTTCTCTGGCATACCCTGCAGCATTCCCGAAGCACCGAACAGCGTGCATGATTCACAGCAGCCCGCGTCGATAATCAAGACGAGAGTGCGCTCCAGGGCGTTTTTTCACCAGCCGGCGGGAGCGGCTGGAAATCGAGCTCATAGCCGAACGCGCGCGGTCCGACCACCGCCAATGCTTCTGGAGTGGACAGCATCGGATGACACGGCACTCCGATCACCGCCACGCGCTGGCCGTACCGCAGCAGCTCGGTCGTAATGGGCTCGGCATCGATGACCGCGACGACACAGATCAGGTCCGGCACCGTTGCGACCACCTGGCCGCCCACGCGGGCGATCAGGTTTTCATTCTGAAAGTCGATTTCCATCTCGTTCCCGTAAGGCCCATTGCCGCGTAGCGAGAGCCGACCGCGCGCGAAGCCCGTCGCGGTGCGGCGCTCCACGTCGGTGATCTTGCCCACGAGCATCAGTGCTCCACCAGTTGCGGTGAGCAGGGCTTCGATCGGATCGGAATGACTTCGACGAGCTCTGCGCACGCTATCACCAAGGTCTCGCGCGACTGATAATGTGCGTGGGATCGCGGTCCGCTTGAGCTCGGCACCCGTCATCGGCGCCAACGCCATGCCTGCCGTACCGCCCATCTCGATCGCCAGCGTGCGTGCCAGGCGTTCCAGGTGCTTCGCATTGCTCGCCGCTGTGAACACGGCCGACGCGCCTTTGTCATCCGCGATCGCGGCCGGGCACGCTGGCACGCCGTACATGAAGTACGTAACCATCTGGAGCTCAGGAAAGGCGCGACCCATGCCGTCCGCGTCCACCATCGGCACGCCTGCCTGCGCGGCAGCGACGAGAGGACGAATGGAGTTTCCACCCCCCACTTCCATCGGTACAGTGGCCGCGAACTGGAGCCGCATGTGGTCAGCCAGAGCCCGCAGAGCACGGACCTCTTCGTCGCCGCGACGCAATTTCTCGACGGAGACGGTCGGTGCGCCGATGCCACCGGACCCCACCACCCACGCATCGTCGGGCACCTCCACTGGATCAATGATGTCGAAGCGCGCACCGCGGTCCAGCTCGCATTGCGCCCAGACCTTCGCGACGTACGCGTTGCCACCACCACCGGTACCGAGGATGCCGGCGCCAACCGCGAGCGACTCCAGGGTGTCTTTATCGACGCGCCACATACGGGTCTCTCAAGTTGCCGACGACTTTCACTCGAACGCGCGTCGCGTTGCCTGGCAAATAGGCGAGCGGCACGTCCTCCGAGTCGACGACCTGGATGGTCGTTGGGTCCGCGCCCGCGGCCACGGCACGGTCGGCGGCGTCACGATGTGCTTCCTGCACGACCTCCAGGCGCGTCAACCCGTCGAGGGTGCGAACACGATCGATCTCACCGCTGACCTGAGCGATCGCTGCGCCAATCGCGTTGGCCACGGATGAGTGTTCCGGACGTACGACTTCGCTGGCACCGGTCAACTCTCCTCTGAGCAGAATGCTGCCGCCGCCCACCAGTACGACTGGCACAGCGGCTTCGCTGGTCTTGACCTGATCGATCGCGTCCGCAAGGCGCGTTCGGACCAGCTCGAGCACCGCGGGCGCGAGCGCGCGCTCCGCCGGTGCGAGTGTCGTCGCATCGCCCAACTGCAGCGCGCCGGCGGCAACGGCAGCGTCTGTGGCGGTGAAGACGTCGCCGCCGAAGACACGAGCTTGCTCCGTCAGGCGGTAGCCAACGCTATCTGGACCGACCCGCAGCGGATCCGTGTGAATCAAACTGCCGCCGCCGAGGCCGAGCGACAGCAAATCCGGCATGCGAAAATTCGTGCGCACCCCACCCACCTTCACGGCAACGCCAGCTTCGCGTGGAAACCCGGAGGACAGGGCGCCCACATCCGATGTCGTCCCGCCGACGTCGATCACGATCGCGTCGGGTAAGCCGGAAAGATACGCAGCGCCGCGCATCGAATTTGTAGGTCCACTGGCGAAGGTGAGAACTGGATAGCGGCGCGCGAACTCCGCCGACATGAGCGTGCCGTCGTTCTGCGACAAATACAATGGCGCCCCAACCCCGAGCTCGCGCAGCGCTTCTTGCATCGCGGTGATCGTCCGCTCGGCCAGCTCGCTCAGGCATGCATTCAAAACACATGCGTTTTCTCGCTCCAGCAGACCCAGCCGGCCGATCTCGTTTGACAGGCTGAAGGTCAGATGCGGAAGCTGCTCGCGCAAGATTGCGGCAGCCTCCTGCTCCAGATCGGCGCGAATTGGACTGAACACCGCGCACACCGCCACGGCGCGGGCGCCGTGACGCTGGATGTCCGCGGCGATGTTCCGCAGCTCGTTTGGATCGAGTGGTGCAATCGGTCGGCCGTCGAACTCGTAGCCGCCGTGGGCGAGATAGCCGTGTCCGCTTATGACACGGCGTAGCTGGTCCGGCCAGTCCGCCAGTGGCGGAACGGAGGCCGTCGCCGGAAGGCCCAGACGTACGACCGCGGTGGGCGAGAGGTGCCGCCCCTGCACCACGGCGTTCGTGAAGTGTGTGGTTCCGATCATCAGACCGGTGATTTGATGCACCGGGAGCTCGGCGCGCGCCAGTGCTTCGGTGACGCTGCCGACGATCCCGCTCGTCACGTCGCTGGTGGTCGGTGTCTTGGCCCAGGCACGCAGTGAGTCACCGTCCATGACGACGGCATCTGTATTGGTGCCGCCAACGTCCACTCCGACTCGCAGCATCCCCTCATTGATACAGGCGCGCAACGCCGGCCGTCACGCTACAGGCCCGCCCAGACTAGATTGAGTGAGGCCAGCTACGATTGGGTGAGTTGCCTCAGCCTGGTTCTCGTGTTGAAGTGCTCATCGCCTCGCCGCTCGAGGACGAACTCGTCCAGCGTATCGTCGACTGCGATCCGCGGCTCCGCGTGACGTACCGCCCAGACTTGCTCGGCACGCCGCGCTATCCGGCCGACCATCACCCGAAGGTCGACCGCACCCCCCAACAAGCGGCCGAATGGACCGACCTGCTCGCCTGCGCCGAGGTCATGCTCGACGTCGATCAGCCCAGCACCGAGGGCCTGTTGAAGCGCGCGCCGCGCCTGCGCTGGATCCAATCGAGCAGCTCCGGAATCGGCGAGTGGGTGCGCCGACTGGGCCTGGTAGAGAGCCCAATCACCGTGACCAACGCCGCCGGGATCCACGCGGCTCCGCTCGCGGAGTTCGTCGTGTTCGCGATGCTCTATTTCGCCAGGCGTTGGCCGAGGATGGTCCAGGAGCAACGAGCCCACCACTGGGAGCGCTGTGCCATCGAGACGTTGCATGGCAAGACGCTCGGCATTGTTGGATTGGGCAGGGTGGGTCAGCAGATCGCGCGCATGGCCAAACCCTTCGGCGTGCGCGTCATTGGAACGCGCCGATCCGCATCCGCAATTGACGGCATCGACCGTGTCTACGCACCCAACGAGCTGTCCCAGGTGCTCCAGCTGAGCGACTATCTCGTGTTGATCGTGCCGCTCACCTCAGAGACACGGGCGTTGATCGGCGCGCAAGAGCTGGCGCAACTGAAGTCAACGGCAGTCTTGATCAACATCGCCCGCGGTGCGGTACTGGATGAATCCGCACTGGTGGAGGCATTGAGAGACGGCCGTATCGCCGGCGCGGCGCTGGACGTCGTGGCACATGAACCTCTCGCATCTGACAGTCCACTGTGGGACATGCCCAACGTGCTGATAACGCCGCACAGCATGAGCACCGCGCATGACGAAAACGCACGGCTGGTGGAGTTGTTCTGCGACAATCTCGGGCGTTACCTGAACAGCCAGCCGCTGCGCAACCAGATCGACAAGGTCCGAGGCTACTGACGAATTGGTGCTGGGGGCTCGTTTATTGCACTGAGGCGGGACGGCGGCTGATATGATGCGCGCTCGGTAGCCTGCCTATGTGTGGGGCCCAATGTGAGTGCAGCAGGCGAAGCGAAACAGCGGTCGAGGACGCCGACTGTCAGAGTCAACGTGCTCGGCGACTTTCGCGTTGCTGTTGACGATCGGCCTCTTGCAGCCACGGATTGGCAAGGCAGCAAGGCGTGCGACCTGTTCAAGTGCCTGTTGAGTCGACCCGAGCGACGCCTCCCGTGCGCCGCGGCCATCGATCTCTTGTGGCCCGAACGCTCGGCGATTGAAGGAGCTGCCGATCTGCGCGCCGCGTTGACTGCGCTCGACAGAACGCTAGCGCCTGCACACGTGATCGACGCCACGGGAGATGTGCTCAGCCTTCGCCCCGAGGACGTCTGGGTTGATGCCGAAGCGTTCGAGGATCTCGCGCGGCGCGCGCGCGAGTCGAGTAGCCCACGCGAGCTTCTCGAACGTGCTCACGCGCTCTATGTTGGGCACTTTCTTCCACACGAGACGTCCGTCGAGTGGATCGCCCAACGACGGGAAGCCCTGAAGCGTAACTGGCTCGAGGTTGAGCTGCACCTGGCGCGGGTGCGTGCGGACGACGGTGAGCTCGACGCCGCGGCAGCCCCACTGAGGAACGTGCTGAGTGTGGATCCACGCCATAGGCTCGCCGCGGAAGAGCTCATGCGCATCCTTCCCAGAACTGACACCACCGGCCCACCGCGCTTGCCGACCGGCACTGTGACGTTCATGTTCACCGATGTCGAGAAGAGCACGCGAATGTGGGAAGCCGATGCCAATGCGATGCGCCGCGCGCTCGCCCGGCATGAACGGCTGATCCACACCGCGGCGGCACAATTTGGCGGAGTCGTCGTCCGCCCGCGCGGCGAAGGTGACAGTCATTTCGTCGTATTTACACAAGCCACCGCGGCGGCAGCGGCCGCGCACGCCCTGCAATTAGCACTGGAGTCCGAGCCCTGGCCGACCTCGGCGCCACTGCGTGTGCGGATCGCACTGCACACCGGCGAGGCCGACGTCCGCGACGGCGATTACTACGGACCCGCCGTCAACCGATGTGCTCGGCTCCGCGCCGCCGCGCACGGTGGTCAGACGCTCCTCTCAGGCATAACGGCAGAGCTAGTTGGAAACGCGTTGCCAGCGGGCGCGGAACTGGTGGACCTGGGAATCCACCGCTTGAAGGACATCAGTCGCCCGGAGCATGTCTTCGAGCTCCGTACGGTGGGTGCGCGCACGTCAACTGCAGCGTTGGGCTATTCCACCGGCAGATCGAACAACCTGCCCGTTCAGCTCACGTCGTTCCTCGGACGCGTGCAGGAGCTTCGCTTGTTGCGTCAGCTTCTCCTCCGCTCTGACGTTCGCCTTGTAACCCTCACCGGGCCTGGTGGGATTGGCAAGACACGGCTTGCAGTCGAGGCGGCTTCGTCACTGCAGGAGCAATTCGCGGATGGTGTGGTCTTCGTGGCGCTCGCGGACGTGCGCGATCCAGAACTCGTGCTCTCGTCGATCGGTTCGAACCTCGGCACCGTCGAGGCCGCCGATCGCTCGCACCTGGACCAGCTGCGTGAAGCGCTCTGGAACAAAGAAGTATTGCTTGTGCTCGATAATTTCGAGCACATCATCGCCGCGGCGCCGCGAGTCGCCCAATTGTTGAGCGAGTGCCCGACGATCAAACTGCTCGTCACCAGTCGCGAAGTCCTGCATGTCGGCGGCGAATACGACGTGCCGGTTGCACCGTTGGCTCTGCAGACGGAGGCGGTTCAGCTATTTCTCGAGCGCGCGCGTGCGGTCAAACCAGCCTTTGGAGTCTCACCTGAGACGGCCGGAGTCATCACGTCGATTTGCCGTGCCCTGGAAGGGCTGCCACTGGCGATCGAGCTTGCGGCGGCTCGCACCCGCCACATGTCCGCCTTCGCGCTGCTGGACCGTCTCGAGCGGCGTCTGGATGTTCTCGTTGGCGGTGCGCAGGATCTGCCACAGCGACAGCGCGCGCTGCGCAACACCCTGGCCTGGAGCTATGAGCTGCTGGACGACCGCGAGCAGCGTGTAATTCGTCAAGTTGGGGTGTTCGTGGGTGGAATCGCGAGCAGCGCAGCGGAAGCAGTCTGTGAACTTGGCCCGGCTGCCACGCTCGACGTTCTCAGCGCGCTGATCGACAAGAGCCTGCTGTCCATTGACGACGTGTCCATTCGGGCTCCAGATGCGGACCAACGCTACCGCATGTACGAGTCCGTACGGGAGTACGTACTCGAGCGCCTGGAGGAGCTTGATGAGGCAGACGCCGTTCGTAGTCGCCATGCTGCGTATTTCCTCAGACTGGCGGAGACGGCCGAGCCGCTCCTGCGTGGCCCGGACCAACGAGAGTGGCTCGACCGTCTGGCCCTGGAGCATGGCAACCTGCGCTCCGCGCTCGGCTGGGCCGACAGCACTGGCGCGATCCAGCTGAGCCTGCGGTTCGGAGCCGCGCTGGCTCGCTTCTGGTGGCGCACCGGGCATCTGAGTGAGGGCCAGCGCTGGCTCGAGCGAGCGCTGGCGCGTGACACGGGTGGAAACTCGGAAACTCGTGCGCGGGCGCTTACCGCCGCAGGCGTGATCGCGTGGTGGCGTGGCGAGTCTGTGCTGGCAGCCGCGCGACTCGATGAGAGCATCGATCTCCACAAACGCATTGGCAACACATGGGGCACGGCGTACGCGCTCCTGTATCGCGGGTCCGTGAGCTTCCACGGGACTGACTACGCGGCGGCCGCGGGCCTCTACTCACATAGCCTGGAGCTGTTTCGAAGCGTCGACGATCAGTGGGGAATCGGCGCAGCGCTCAATAACCTGGGTGAGATTGCACGCTTGCAAGCCGATTATGGCCCGGCGCGCAGCTTTTACGAACAGAGTCTCGATCTGGCGCGCGGCCAGGGTGACACACAGAACGTCGCCGTTGCGCTGCTGAACCTGGGTCTCGTTGCAATCGCCAGCCACGATCCGGATCGTGCCGGCGATCTGTTCGCCGAGAGCCTTCGGCCCGTGCGCGAACACGCCAGCGGACTGGTCGCCGATTGCCTCGACGGATTGGCAGCGGTCGCCTCCATGCGCGGCAACCACGAGCGCGCGGTACGCATATTTGCAGCAGCTACCGTACTTCGGGAGCGAATCGGCGTTCAGCGCGGAGCCTCTGAGGATGCCGAGTACCGATCCGCGCTCGAGCGAGCGCGCGCGCAACTGGAAGAGGGCACCTTCTCACGCGCTTCCCGCGTTGGGCGCGAGATGTATCTGGACGCGGCAACGACGGACGCGCTGAACGGAGCGACCGAGCCTCGATTTTCGATTAGCTAACGTCTGCTGGCCGCGGCTGGAGCTGGGCCGAACTGACTAGCTCGACGTCCCGCCGTGCTGCGGATACGTGTTCCTCAATTCCGTCAGATCACGACGGAGCTTTCCGAGCGCCTGGATCACGGCGTCGATCTCTGTCTCGATGTCGTTCATCTTTTCGAGCTCACCGCCCTGCTTGGTGGGCTTGATCCGAGACTCGGGAGGAACATTGCCCTGACTGCCTTGCGTCATCCAGTAACCCCCTCAAGATGGTGTACTGCGCTGGCCGATTCTATTCGATCGCGGCGTTGGATAGCGCCTCGACGAGCGCGAGGCCGATCGCCTGCCCCGTGTACTGCTCGTACCACGCGAAGACTGGCGCGGGATTCACTTCAAAACAGAAGTACTGTCCATCCGGCGTCTGCTTCAGGTCGATGCCGGCGATGAGCAGCCCACCGCCGAGCCGCAAACACGCCGCGGCGACCCAGCCAGGTACTTCGGTGGGCTCCAGCCTGGTCGTAGTGCCCTCGTCAGCCGAATAGCGATAATCGACAGCCGTCGATATGCACCGCGTTGCGAACACGCGGCCGGCAACCGTATGCACACGAACGTTGTCACCCGGCACGTAAGCTTGCAGATACACCGGCGTCACTCCCGACTCAAGCACCTCCAGGTCCGCCAGACTCACGCGGCGGACCGGCGTCAAGGCTCCGCTGGCTGACTTGATGACGACCGCGCGATCGCAGGCTTCGAAGAATTCGAGGGCGGCTCGTCCGTCTGTCGTCGTGAGGCTGCGAGGAACCTGGAGGCCTGACGCTCGAATCTCCAGCTCCTGATACGGTTTGCTGTGGTTTGCCATGCCTGGTTGGCGACGATTGGCGACGGGACACGGTAAGTCTTCCAGCAGCGCCGCCAGGCCGAAGTGCGCCTCCTGATGCAACGTATCTTGCAAATCTGATGGCACCGCGGACGAGCGTACGCTCCAGTTACCCGCCGGATAGCGGACATACACGCCACTGACCTCATCGATATCAATGGTCCAATCGGGCCCGGCGATCGAACCATGGGGAACGGGCCCGTTCGAGTCCCACACCCAGTCGACCGTGTAGCCGTATGGATACGCGGCCAGATCGATCAGGCGGTATTGGCGGTGAGTCTGCTCGAGGCGGTCGCGTACCAGGGTGACGGTCAGATCCTCAGGCGCACCGCACACCAGGATCAATGGGTCGCCTGCAGCAGTCGAAGGATGTCATCGACCATCATCTGCTGGTCGGGAACCGCATACCTCCCCAGGTCGAGGGAAAGATCCAGGCACGCGGAAGCAACGGCTGGATGTGAATCGTGTGAAGATGGACGGAGTCCCAACTCGAGCTCCAGTACGCTCACATCGAGCGTCTTGCCGAGCTGGCGCAGGCCGGACTCCACACGTTCGCGCTCGGCGGAGTCTATACTCGGGCACTCCGACCAGTAGACAGTTGCATCGATGAGCGACGCGAATATTCGCGGCGGAGCCAGCGGTTCGATCAAGCACCCGGGCAGGTGCATCAGAACCCTGGCGAATTCTTGCCACTGCGCTTCCGAATCGAGCGGATAGCGAGCGCGAGAACTCAGCGGCCGATAGATGGCGTGCCCGTGCCACGCGGAGGCAAAACGACGCGCCGCGGCGACGCTGTTCGTAATCTGCCCCGCGGCGGGCGCAAGATCGTGCCGTCGCAACACTGAGTGCCATTCCACCAGCGAGCGCCGAGCCCGATACCACAGGTCGGCCCGCGTGCGATTGACGACGGGGCACTCCAGGGCCCACAACATTGCGAGGAGCGCCGCGCGTGCTTCCAGTCGCGCGGCCGCAGACTGGCGGTCGGCCGCTGGGCTCGCGGGTACCGGGGCCCCCTGTTGGCAGACCAGGACTCCTTCCAGACGCGACCTCGGAAACGGAGCCAGTGTGGGATTGTCGTCGATGAACGGCTCGCGGCCACGCTCGCGTAAAGCCCTGGCTACCGAGCGGCAGACCGCGTCGGCGTCGCTCCCGATCAGAAGGTACACAGGTTGCCCGCTGGCCTACGCCATTTTAGACCTCGCGCCACGTCGAGGCTCGGTCGTCGTTAACCTCTCGTGAGATTGGTCCACGCTGCCGCGACGGCTCTGCTCCTCGCCGCGCTCCTGTCGCCAAACGCGGTCACCGCCCAGCCCGCGGACCCGCGCTTCTTTTCCCAGACCGGTTTTCGCATCGACAACGATGCCTTCTGGAACTTCTTTCAGGCCCGCGGCAACGTACGTACGTTCGGCTACCCGGTGTCGCGCACCTTCGTCCTGGACGGGTTCCAGGTCCAGATTTTCCAGCGCGAAGTCATGCAGTTACAGGCTGATGGGGGTATCCAGACGCTGAACCTGCTCGATCCAGGCCTGATGCCGTACACGAACATCAACGGCAGCACGTTCCCAGCGCCTGATCCAGCCGTCGTGGCGGCTACGCCGCCCGTCAGCGACCCCAACTACGCCAGCGCGATCCAGGCCTTCGTTCAGCAGTACGCGCCGGATACCTTCAATGGTCAGGCCGTCAACTTCTTCACGACGTACTCCAACACGGTCACATCGCAGGACGCACCTGACGCGGATCCGGCTCTGCTGCCCGG
>JAFAPL010000953.1 GCA_019247135.1 Chloroflexota bacterium
CGGCCGCGCAGTGCCTCGGTGACGGCGTTCCGTCCGTACAGGAGGTCCGTTAGCGCTCCAGGCGCCATGTCGAGGTGCCATCGAGCTGGTCTTCGACGAGCACACCCAACGCTTTGAGCCGATCCCGAATCTCGTCGGCCACGCCGAACTGCTTGATCTCGCGGAGTTTCCAGCGCACGTCGAGCAGCAATTCGATGAGTTCGGCCGAGCGTTCCGCCACGGCGCCGCGAGACCCAGCGGCGCGTAGATCGATGCCGAGCACGTCCAGCAAGCGCACGAGCGTACGCCGACGCGAATCGATCTGTTCGGCCGCGGCCGTGCTGGCGCGCAGCGTGTTGATCTCACGAGCGAGGTCGAACACAACGGAGAGCGCGACCGGGGTATTGAAGTCGGCGTCCATCGCCGCTTCGAATGCCGCGACTGCCGCATCATACGACGCGCCATCTGGAGGCAAGGGCTCGCCGCCAACGGCGCGGCGCAGGCGATCGAGGGCCGCTTCGGCCTCTTCGATGCCCCGGATGCGCGGCGCGGTGGCTTCGTTCCCGTCCTCGAAGATCAACGCGAGCGGGGATCGATAGTGGCTACTCAAGAGGTAGTAGCGCACCGATACGGGGTCATAGCGAGCGAGAATGTCGGCAAGCGTCAGGAAATTGCTCAGCGAGTGGGCCATTTTCTCGCCGCCGGTGGTCAGCAGCCCCGTGTGCGCCCAGTGGCGCACGAACGGCTGGCCCGTGAGCGACTCACTCTGGGCGATCTCGTTCTCGTGGTGTGGAAAGATCAGGTCGGCGCCACCGCCATGGACGTCGATCTGGTCGCCCAGCGTTTCGCGGGCCATGGCCGAGCACTCGATGTGCCAGCCGGGACGACCGCGGCCCCAGGGGCTGGGCCACGAGGGCTCACCGGGTTTGGCCGCCTTCCAGAGCGCGAAGTCACGGGGATCGCGTTTCCCGGGCTCCAGCTCTTTCCGCGCCGCCACGAGTTGACTGTTCAGGTCACGGTGGCTCAGTTTGCCGTAGTCAGAGAACGTCGCCACGTCGAAGTAGACGTCGCCGTCGGCGGCGTACGCATGCCCGCTCTCGACGAGGCCAGCGGTGAACTCGACGATGCGCTCCATGTAAGCAGTGACGGTCGGGTACTCATCGGCGTGCAGCACGTTCAACCGATCCATTGAGTCGAAGTACGACTGCATGTACTCGGCTGCTGCGACATGCGGGTCGCGGCCCTGGTCGCGAGCGCGGTCGATGATCTTGTCGTCGATATCCGTGAAGTTCTGGACGTGTTTGAGCTTGTAGCCGCGGTATTCGAGGTAGCGGCGCATGACGTCCATCGCGACGAAGACCCGCGCATGACCGAGGTGGGCGTGGAACTTGGGTGTGAGGCCACACACGTAGATCCGCAGCACCCCGTCCGGGTGCAGGGGAACCAGCTCCTCCTCGCGACCGGTCAACGTGGAGTAGATGCGGACATGCATAGCTCGATGATTATCCACGCTTGCTCAGCAGCGCGGCTGCGAGCGCCATCACACCTTCGGCGCGGCCGAGCGCGCCCAGTCCGTCGGTCGTCGTCGCCTTGACGCTCACCCGCGTCACGTCACACTGCAGTGCTGCCGCAATGGCGCCGCGCATGGCCTCTCGATGCGGAGCCAGTCTGGGCTCGGTGGCGACGATCGTCAGGTCAACGTTTTCGATGGACCAGCCGTCGCGCCCGAGAGCTTCGCCGACCTCGGTAAGCATGGCCGTGCTGCGCACGCCGCGCCAGCGCTCCTCGGTCGAAGGAAACCACTGGCCGATGTCGCCCCGACCGGCCGCGCCAAGCAGCGCGTCGATCACCGCGTGCACGGCGGCATCGCCATCAGAATGGCCCGCGAGCCCGCGCGGATGGTCGATGAGCACCCCGCCCAGCCACAATGGCACGCCCTCCGCGAAGGCGTGCACGTCCAGCCCCGTGCCGACGCGCATCATCGGCCGTCAGCCGTGAGCCAGCAGCGCGCCAGCAATCACAAAATCGAGCGGAGTCGTCACTTTGAAGGCCCGCTCGTCACCGTCGAATACAGCCACGCGCACCCCGAGCTGTTCCAGCAGCGCCGCTTCGTCGGTCACGTCTGCGTCCGTTGAGGCGAGCGCACGGGCCAGGAGGTCGCGCCGAAAGATCTGCGGTGTCTGCACGATCGCGTGCTCCGAGCGCGGCGGCGTGCTGATGACGTGGCCATCTCTTACATGCTTGATGGTGTCTTTCAACGGCAGCGTTGGAATCGCCGCACCGCTAGCACGCGCCGCTTTGCTGCCCTGCTGGTACAGCTCTGGCGGTGCGAACGCCCGTGCGGCGTCATGAATCGCGACCCACTCCGAGGCGCATGCCGCCATCCCCGCGGCCACCGAGTCTCTGCGACGCAGGCCGCCAGCGACCACACACACGCCGAACCGTGCTGCTTCTTCGATCCGATCCGGCGTCACAACCAGCACGAGCTCGCGCGACCGGGCGGCACGTGCATTCGCGACGGCGATTTCGACGAGCGGGCGGCCGCTGATCGGCGTCCACAGCTTGGGAAAGCCCATGCGGGACGAAGACCCGGCCGCCACGAGGACGACCGCCAGGTCTTCGATCACACACTCAGCGCGCGAGCTGCTTCGCGCAACGTGGACGCCTGGAGTGTGTCGATGTCTGGCTGGTGCACCACGCCACGTGGCACAACTGCCTTGAGAAAACCCAGCTTGGCGGCCTCGTGTAGCCGAGCTTTCATCTGTGAGACGCCGCGCAGCTCGCCAGCGAGGCCGATTTCGCCGATCGCGACGAGCTCGCGGGGCACCGCCGCGTCGCGCGCACTGGACACGATGGCGAGTGCGGCAGCCAGGTCGGCCGCCGGCTCGTCCAGCTCGAGCCCACCGACCACGTTCAGGTACACGTCCTGGTCGTACAACGGGACGCCGAGCCGCCGGCTGATGACGGCGCTGATGAGATGCAGCCGGTTGGCTGGAAAGCCAGTCGACGCGCGACGAGGCATGGCCAGGCTCGATTTACTCACGAGTGCCTGGACCTCGACTAGCAGCGGACGAGTGCCTTCGATCGCGACGGTCACAACGGAGCCTGGCGCGGCGTCGCCGCGCTGCGCCAGGAACAGCGCTGATGGATTGCCGACCTCGTGCAAGCCTTCCGCGTGCATCTCGAACACGCCGACCTCGTTTGTTGGCCCGAATCGATTCTTCACGCAGCGCAAGACGCGGTACATGAGCACGCGTTCGCCTTCGAGGTACAGCACGGTGTCGACCATGTGCTCCAGGACCTTCGGGCCGGCGATCGCGCCTTCTTTGGTCACGTGACCCACCAGGAATACGGCGGTACCCGTGCTCTTGGCGAGATGCAGAAAGCGCAGGGCACACTCGCGCAACTGAGAGACGCTGCCCGGAACGGCATCGACGTCCGCCGCCATGACCGACTGGACCGAATCGATGATCGCGAGCTTCGGTCGCGCGGCGTCGATCGTACTCACGATGCTGTCCGCGTCCGTTTCACTGAGAAAGAGCAGGTGGGGTGAAGAAATCCCCATCCGCCGTGCGCGCAATCCGACCTGCGCGAGCGATTCTTCGCCCGATACGTACACGACCTTCCCAACCTGGCTGGCGACGTCGTGGGCGAGCTGAGTGAGAAGCGTGGACTTGCCGACGCCCGGGTCGCCGCCGATCAGCGTGAGCGAGCCCGGAACGATGCCGCCACCCAGCACGCGCGCGACTTCGGGCATGCCGAGATGAAGTCGCTGCGCGTCTGAAGTGACGATCTGGTCGAGCGTGACGAGCGCGGCGGCTACGCCGCCGTTGTTTCGGCGGGTGGCCGCGCCCGTCGGCTGGCTGGCCTCGCGCACCTCGTCGAACGAGCTCCAGGCATCACACGTAGGGCAGCGTCCGAGTGCGCGCGGTGTGCGAAAGCCACACTCGCGGCAGACGAACTCAGTTCTCGTCCGCGGCATGCACGTTCAGTGCTGTGCGAGTTGCGGGCTGCCGCTCCCGCGAGCCGATGGTCTCAATTTAGAGACGTGCTTCGGCTCGATGAAGCGGCGCCGCACGTGCTTTAGGCCGGCGCCTCCGCGGGAACTTTCTCGGTCTCCTCCTGAGGCACACCGGGTTTGGTTTCGATGGTGAGGTCGTCAGCCTGCCGATCGACCAGCACAATGTCGCCCGACTGGAAGCGACCATGCAGCAGGCCTTCCGCCAGTGGATCCTCGATCAGGTTCTGGATCGCGCGCCGCATCGGGCGAGCACCAAAGACCGGGTCGAAGCCCTTTTCCAACAGCAGGTCGCGCGCGGCGTCAGTCACTTCCATGACCAGCCGCTGCTCGGTCAGCTGCTTCTGCGTGCGACTGAGCTGCAGGTCCACGATCTCGCGGATCTCATCGCGTCCGAGTGCTCGGAATACGACGGTCGCGTCGATGCGGTTCAAGAACTCGGGCCTGAAGAGCTTCTTCATCTCTGTCAGGACCTTGTCCTTCATCTTGTCGTACTGCTCCTGTGCGGTCTGCTGGTTCTCCGACTTGTGGAAACCGAGTCCAGTTTCGCGGCGGATGAGCTCCGCGCCCGCGTTGGAGGTCATGATGATGATCGTGTTGCGGAAGTCGACCTTGCGGCCTTTGGCGTCCGTCAGCCGCCCGTCGTCCATGATCTGGAGCAGGATGTTGAACACCTCGGGGTGGGCCTTCTCGATCTCGTCGAGCAGGACGACCGAGTACGGCTTGCGGCGCACGGCTTCCGTGAGCTGACCGCCCTCTTCGTAACCGATATAGCCTGGCGGTGCGCCGACGAGTCGAGCCACGGAGTGCCGCTCCATGAACTCCGACATGTCGATCTTGACCATCGACTCCTCGGTGCCGAACATGAACTCGGCCAGCGCGCGAACGAGCTCCGTCTTGCCGACGCCTGTCGGGCCCAGGAAGATGAATGCGCCGTTCGGTCGACGTGGATCGCCCAGGCCAGCGCGTGCGCGACGCACCGCCTTGGCGACGGTGACAACCGCTTCACTCTGACCCTTGACGCGTTCGCGCAGGGCGTCCTCCATCTTGAGCAGCCGCGCCGACTCTTCTTCGGCGATCTGCATGACGGGGATGCCGGTCCACATCGCGACTACCTGGGCTATGTCCTCGGCAGTCACGACGGGCTTGTCTTTGCCCTGTTCCGCTTGCCAGCCCTGCTCCAGGTGCTCCAGCTTCGAGCGAAGCTGGGCTTCGCGATCGCGATACTCGGCGGCCAGCTCGTATTGCTGTGCGGCGATGGCCGACTCTTTCTCGTTCTGGACGCTCTCTAGCGAGCGCATCACTTCCTTCAGCGAAGGAGGTGCGGAAGCCCGCTGCATGCGCACGCGCGAGGCGGCCTCGTCGACGAGGTCGATCGCCTTGTCGGGCATGAAGCGGTCGGGCACATAGCGCGAGCCGAGTTCGGCGGCTGCTTTGATCGCTTCGTCCGAGATCTCGAGGCGGTGGTGCTGCTCGTAGCGCTCCTTGATGCCCTTCAGGATCTCGATCGTGTCCTCAATCGAGGGTTCTTCGACCAGGACGGGTTGGAAGCGACGTTCGAGCGCCGCGTCGCGCTCGATGTATTTTCGGAACTCGTCGAGCGTGGTCGCGCCGATGGTCTGCAGCTCGCCGCGCGCGAGCGACGGCTTGAGGATGTTGGCGGCGTCCACCGCGCCTTCCGCGGCGCCCGCGCCGACGAGGGTGTGCAGCTCGTCGATGAACAGCACGCAGTTGCCGCTGTTCTTGACTTCTTCGATGATCTTCTTGAGGCGCTCCTCGAACTCGCCGCGATACTTGGTCCCCGCGACGAGCGAGCCGATGTCGAGCGTCAGCAGGCGCTTCCCCATGAGCGTCTCGGGCACGTCGCCGCTGGCGATGCGCTGCGCGAGGCCTTCGACGATCGCGGTCTTCCCCACGCCCGGCTCACCGATCAGCGCGGGGTTATTCTTGGTGCGTCGCGACAGGATCTGAACAACGCGTTCGATCTCTTTGAAGCGGCCGATCACAGGATCGAGTTTGCCGGCACGCGCCGCGGCCGTCAGGTCCATACCCAGCTGGTCGATGACCGGCGTCTTGCTCGATTTGCCGTGCGGTGCGCCCTGGCCTTCCTGCGAATAGGCGGCCGATTGATTCAAGACGTAAATAACTTGCGAGCGAACCTTGTCGAGACTGACGCCGAGTGATTCGAGCACGCCGGCGGCAATTCCTTCACCTTCGCGTACCAGACCTAGCAACAAGTGCTCGGTGCCGATGTAGTGATGATTTAGTCGACGCGCTTCGTCAACAGAAAGCTCGATGACTTTCTTTGCTCGTGGAGTAAGCCCGATGTCACCGGCAACAGTGCGATCGCCGCGGCCGATGATGAACTCGACAGCG
>JAFAPL010000341.1 GCA_019247135.1 Chloroflexota bacterium
CGCGCCAGCCCGCATGCACGGCCGCCACCGCGCGCCCGCCAGCATCCGCGAGCAACACGGGCGTGCAGTCCGCGTAGCGGAGCATCAACATGCGTTCGTTGGACGCCGTCAGAAGCACGTCGCACTTCGGCCGCTTGGGCGTGTGCCCATCGACGACCGTCACTTCGCGCCCATGTACCTGGTATGCAGCGAAGAGGTCCTCGGCCGTCCGATCGAATGCTGCCGCCACCCGCCGCAAGTTCTCGTCCACGTTCTCGGTCGCGTCACCGACCGAGTAACTGACATTCAGAGACTCACATCGACCTTCGCTGACACCGCCGAAGCGGGTCGAAATGCCGTGCACAACACCTGGAACACTGGACAGAGCTCCGAACGTCAGCAACGGCAGCGTCTGCAACGTCATGCCGCCGCGGACGCCTGCGCGGCCGCGACCAGCGCGGCCGCCTTCGGCGGCAGGTCGAGCACCGGTACCGCCTGTCCGCCGATGCCCCGCGAGCGCCCGAACTCTTGCTTCAAGTACCACTCCGGCACGCCGGTTGAGACCAGCGACCAGGGCATGATGGCGTTCGGATCGCGCGCTCCCAGGTAAAACTCCGGGTCGATCCCTGCGCGGTTGAGATTGGCCTCGAAATCCTGTACCCGCTGCGTCTTCAACAGCACGGGCGTGAGGCGTCGGTCTCCACGGGCGAGAATGGCCTGCACGCGCTGTGACGCTGGCGCCTCGAAGCGCACCTCGACTCCGAGCGGCCCAAGTGCCCGCTGCACGACCTTGATGCGCTCATTGCTGGTCGCGACTGCCTCCATCGGCTCCCATTGAAACGCGGTCTGCGCTTTCGGCACGTGCGGCGAGAGATTTACCGCCACACGCGCACCGCGGTTGTGCTCGCGCATCGTCTGGAGTACTTCGCTCGACAAGACGGCCAGCTCGCGTACGTCGTCGTCCGTCTCGCCTGGCAAGCCGACGATGAAGTAGAGCTTTGCTTTTGGAATCCCGCCGCGGCCCGCGAGGTCGGCGGCGTGAACGATCTGGTCGTGGCTGAGTCGTTTGTTGATGACGTCGCGCATACGTTGGCTGCCCGCCTCGGGGGCCAGCGTGATCGTGCGTGTGCCGCTGCGGACCAGCGCTTCGACCAGGAACGGCGTGATGCGGTCGATGCGCAGCGACGACAGTGAGACTTCGGCGCCGGCCTCCATCATGCGCGCGAGCAGTTGCTCGAGCTGTGGATGATCGGACGTCGCGGCGGAAATCAAACCGACCCGCTTTCTGAACTGCAGGCCGTGCTTGACGCCTTCCATCAGGTGCTCGACGTGCCGATGGCGGACTGGCAATGACGTGTAGCCGGCCAGGCAGAATCGGCACCCGCGCGCACATCCGCGGGTCATCTCGAGCAGGAACATATCCCCCAGTTCGACGTCGGGACTGAGCACGCTCGACATGGTCTGGAAGTCGTTGACGTTGCGCGCATTCAGGCGCTGGACCGGCAGCGCGAGGTCATCCGCCTTCGGTACAACCGCGTTGATCGTTCCATCAGCGGTATGTCTCACGTCGTACAGCGCGGGCACGTACACGCCTGGCAGCCGCGCGAGTCGCTCAATCTGCTCCCACCGCGTGCCGCCGCCGAGCAGCACGTCCTTGAGGCCGTCCAGCACGGGCTCGACTTCGCCAATCACCACCGCGTCCAGCATGTCGGCAACCGGCTCCGGATTCCCCGATACCGCTGGCCCGCCAGCGATCACGATCGGATCGGTGTCCGCCCGATCTTTGCTCAGCGGCGCGATCCCGCCTCGTCTCAAGGCGTCGCCCACATTGAAGTAGTCGAGCTCGAACGACAGCGAGAAGGCGACGACGGAGAAATCCGTCAATGGCCGCTGCGATTCGACCGACAAAGGCTCGCCCAGAGCAGCCAGTCGGCTTTCGATGCGGTACTTCTCGTCCCCGGTCCAGTCACCGCGGCCCGCCGACCGGCTGCCCGTGAGCACTGGTTCCGCGAAGACGCGTTCGCACACGAACTCGCGGGCCGCGTTGAACAGGCTGTACACAGCCTGAAACCCGAGATTGCACATGCCTATGGCATACGAGTTCGGGTAACACAGCGCGATCGGCACACGCCCGCCCCAGTCCTTGCGCACGGCCCCTTGCTCGCGCAGCAGCCGCTTGCGCTGGACTTCAACGTCTTGTGTGCGAATTCGACCCATTCAGATCTCAGCCATCAGCTTTCGGAAAGTGCAGTCAACGACGGCACAGTCTAGCCGAGTCTGTTGCTGCCGACCGCTGATTGCTGATGGCTGACAGCGCGTTCAGCGCCGCCGCCCACGTAGGAACGGCGGAATATCGAGATCGTCCTCGGAGTCGAACACCGGCTCGGGAAGACTGGACCCGATCGAGCCCACACGAATCGGTCCCTGATCGCGTTCAGGCGGCCGATCGCGGTCGCGTTCCTCGATCGGCATGCCACGGTCGCGGCCCGTCGACGGCTCAGGAGCGGGCGCAGGCTGCGATTGCTCTGAAGTCCCGTACGACGGACGGCCGAACCGGGTTCGATAGCCCGACCCCGCCCCGCGCTGACGCGAGCTCATGTCAAACCCGGTCGCAATCACCGTGATCTTGATTTCGTTCTCCAGACGCGGATCGATCACCGCGCCAAAGATGATGTTCGCTTCGGCATCCGCCGCCTGTGCGACTACCTCGGCTGCCTCGTTGATCTCGGTCAGTGCCAGGTCGCCACCACCCGTGATGTTCAGCAGCACACCCTTCGCGCCGTCCATCGAGATGTCGAGCAGCGGTGACGAAATGGCCATGCGTGCCGCATCCTGCGCCCGCGTTTCACCTGTTCCACGCCCGATGGCCATGAGCGCGCCACCCGAGTCAGACATGATCGACTTCACGTCAGCGAAGTCGAGGTTGATCAATCCTGGCTCGGTGATGAGCTCGCTGATGCCCTGAATGCCCTGGCGCAGCACGTCGTCGACTTCCATGAAGGCCTGCTCGAGCGTCGTCTTGCGATCGATCACCTCGAGCAATCGGTCGTTCGGAATCGTGATCAGCGTGTCGACACGGTCGCGCAGTTGAGTGATGCCTTCCTCGGCATTCTTGGCCCGCTGCCGTCCTTCAAATGAGAACGGTTTGGTGACGACGCCGACCGTCAGCGCGCCCGCCTCCTTCGAGACCTGGGCGATCACGGGCGCTGCACCCGTACCCGTGCCACCGCCCATACCAGCGGCGATGAACACCATGTCGGCATCGCGCACCAGGTCTGAGATCTGATCGACACTCTCTTCGGCGGCTTTCTCGCCGATGCCTGGACTCCCCCCAGCGCCGAGTCCACGCGTGAGTTTTTCCCCGATGCGCACGCGTGTGGTCGCTTCTGAGCGTGCGAGAGCCTGACTGTCGGTATTGATCGCCACGAACTCGACGCCGCGCACGCCCGACTGGATCATGCGATTGACGGCGTTGCTGCCGCCGCCGCCGATGCCAACGACAACGATCCGGGCGGCGCCTTCGAAGCTGGCGTGTCCGTTCATCATGAACACCGTTCCCCCCGCATTCTAAGCCCTTTCACGGTAGGAAATTGCGCAGCCAGTTTGTCACGGCGCTTCCTATACCTGATAACGGCAATCCGCCACGTGTCGTCGCAGGTTCGAACTCCTGATCGAGCCCCCACTTCAACAGTCCGACACTCGTCGCAAATGCAGGCGACGAAATCTGATCCGTCAGACCGTACATGCCTGTTGGTGAACCAATTCGCACTGGCGCACGAAATACTTCCGCGGCCAGTCTACGGATCCCGCCAAGCTGCGCGGTACCACCACACAGGACGACACCTGCTGGCAAACCACGTAAGCCCGCGCGATCCAGTTGTTCGAGGACCAGCTCGAACATCTCCTCGAGACGCGGCTCGATGATCTCGCTCACCTGTCGCCGCGACACTGGCCGACCATCTCCCGTGTCGAACGAGGAAACGTCGATGGTCCGATCGTCCTCGAGCAATTCGGGCAACGCGTACCCGTGTCGGGTCTTGATCTCTTCGGCGGCGGCAAACGGTGTCCGCAGGCCGACGGCAAGATCGTTCGTTACCTGAAACCCGCCAACCGGGAGAACATACGCGTGGACGAGCGCGCCTTCGACGAAGATGCCCACGTCCGTCGTCCCACTACCGATGTCGATCAACGTGACGCCGATCTCGCGCTCGGCCTCGGTGAGCACGGCTTCGCCTGCCGCGACAGGCTGCAAGACCAGGGAATCGATCCCAATGCCCGAGCGCTCTACGCATCGGACGAGGTTGTTGACCGACGTCATGGCACCCGAAACGACCGTCGTCTGGACTTCGATGCGATGACCCAGCATGCCAATCGGATTCTTGATGCCGTCCTGCCCGTCGACCACGTAGTGGCGCGGAAGCACGTGCACGATCTCGCGGTCTTGCGGCACCGTCACCACGCGTGCCGCCTCCAGGGCACGCTGTACGTCGTCAGGTGAGATCTGGCGGTCCGGATGCCGCACAGCGACCACACCCTGGCTGGTCTGCGTGCTGATGTGCCCGCCTGAGATGCCGACGAAAGCGCTGACGATCTTGAAGCCGGATTGCTGCTCGGCCTTCTGGACGGCGCTGATGATCGACTCGATGACCTCTTCGGGATTGACGACGACGCCCTTCTTGATGCCCCGTGAAGGCACGATGCCCACCCCGATGACCTCGAGGTGATCGTCGTCTGACACCTCGGCGATGAGCGCGCAGACTTTCGTCGTACCGACGTCGATGCCCACGACAATGCGGTCGCTGCTCATTGGTAGTACGGTCGGTCGCCAAATCGGACGTCGATCAACTGAGCCGACGTCTTGCTACGCGCAAGATAGTCACGAACCGTCTGCAGGGACGCAACCTGTTGATCGAGGTCGGCCGTGTCGTCGAAGCGTGCGCGCCAGCCATCGCGTGTGGGCACTTCCAGTCCGACGTCCGCGCCCCAATCGAACGCGACTGGCTGCACGCCGATGCTTGGGAGTACGGACGCCAGGTGAACTGCCGCCTCGATTGCGCGGCCTTCGACCTTGTCGCCTGGAGCAAGTGGCGAGTTGTCGAGTTGCGCCACGGTCGGCAACGGCGCCAGGCGCGGATCGCACGGCTGGCCTGCACATGCGCGGGCTTGCTGGGTCTCGGCGTCTACGGCCTTCAGAATAACTCCTTCGCGATCGACGACATAGCTCTGGTCGCCACTGCTCCAGAAGGCAACCGGCTGTCGCTCGACGATACGCACCTCAACGCTATCGGGCAAGGTGGCCTCGACATCCGCGCGTTGCACAGCGGGCATCATGAGCAGCCGCGCCGCCGCGCGCTGTCGATCCAACCAGAAGATGTTGACGCCCTTGACACCGAGCGCAGTGTCGACTTCGGACTGGGAAAGCAGTGCGTTCCCCTGCACCGAGACGGACCGCACCGTAAAACGCTCCGATGACGCGCAGGCGTAGACGGCCCACGCGGCTGCCACGAGGATGGCCAGAGCCAGCGCGCGCCCGAGCGCCCAGCCGAGAAAGCCCGGCGGCAACCATGGCTCACGCGGTGGACTCAGCGCGGCTGCTCTCACCGCGCGTTGTTCTGCGAGCGAGACCGGATGCCGCTGTTGAAACGTCGCCGGACGTCGCGTTCTAACCACTGACTACCCTGGGCGCCTCGAGGGCCCGCCGGTCTTGCGGACGCCAGCGTCCGAACAGCTCGATCTCGGGCCGCAGCCATACTCCGCTACGTTCATAGACGACGTCCTGCGCGCGTCGCATCAAGGCGTACACGTCCGCGGCGCGGGCGCCGCCAGGGTTGACGATGAAGTTCGCGTGCTGCTCCGAAATCTCCGCGCACCCGACGCGCGCCCCCTTGAGGCCCGCTTCGTCGATCAGCTTGCCCGCGTACGTTCCATCTGGATTGGCGAACACACTACCCGCGCTCAGAATCCGCGGCTGTGTTCGCATGCGCTGCGCATTGAACTCTTTCACCCGCGCGGCTGGCCCATCCGCATCCCCGCGCTGCAGCCGGAATTCGACGCGTTCGACCGCTACCTCGCCGAGCTCGCGGCGCTTCAACGCGCTCGTACGGTAGCCGTACTGCAGGTCGGCGCTTGACAGTCGCCGCTCAACGCCCGACGCGTCGATCACCGTGACCGCGATCAAACACGACGCCGCGTCACCTCCGAACGCGCCAGCATTGTTGACCGCGGCCCCGCCGACCGTGCCGGGCACATTCGCCGCCCATTCCAGGCCCGAGAAGCCCTGTTTGGCGAGGCGGCGAGCGAGACTGGCGAGCGTCACCCCCGCATCGGCGACCACCCGGGTATCGCCGTCTCGCTCGATCGTCTCACTGCGCCCCATCAGCGCGCGCACCACCAGGCCATCAACTCCAGCGTCGGCAATAAGTAGATTCGATCCGCCACCGATGACGCGCGCGGGCACCTGACGCGTATGCGCCCACGCCAACGCGGCAGCCAGGTCGTCGCCCGTTCGGGCGGCCGCAAAGAACTCCGCCTCTCCCCCGACCCGCAAAGACGTAAACGGCGCCAGGACGACTCCACGCTCGGGCGTCACCTGCTTCCAGAAAGCTCCCGCACGAGTTCGTCAGATAACCGCGTGACATCACCCGCGCCCATGGTCAAGACCAGGTCGCCCGGCTGTGCGTCAGCCGCGATCGCCTCCAGCGCCGCCGCAGACGTGTCGGCAAGGCGCACATCGGCGTGCTCCCGCTGCCTCATTCGCGCAACCAGGTCGCTTGACGTAACGTGCCGCGCTGCAAGTTCGCGCCCGGCTGGCCGAAAAATCGGCAGCACCAGTACGTGGTCGGCCTGGTCAAACGCACGCGAGAACTCTTCGAGCAGCGCTGCAGTCCGATTCGTCGTATGCGGCTGAAAGACCACCCAGACGTCGGCTTCCGCCACGCCACGCGCCGCGCGCAACACCGCCGCGACCTCTGTTGGATGGTGCGCGTAATCATCCACGATCCACACACCGCGAGACTTGCCCTTCGACTCGAACCGCCTGCGCGGACCTTCAAAGCGCGGCAACGCGGCAAGCGCCGACCGCAATCCCACGCCGAAGTAATCGGCCACGGCGATCGCGGCCGCCACGTTGCATGCGTTGTGTTCCCCGACGAGCGGCGATTCCACGCTCCATGTGCGCCCATCGGTGGTCAAGCTGAACGTCGAACCACCGCCGCGCCGCGGCGCATACTCCGTGACTCGCCAGTTGGAGCATTCGGCCACTCCGTACGTATCGCGCTGTGCCACGCTCACGAGCGACGCTGCGCACCGCTCATCAGCTGAGACGATGACTCTCCCGTGTGCAGGCACGCGCGAAACCAGCTCCTGAAACGCTTCGCGAATCTCCGAGACGTCGCGATAGTAGTCAAGATGGTCCGCCTCGATGCTCGTCACGACCGCGACCTCGGGCCAGTAACTGAGAAACCGCCGATCGTACTCGTCCGCTTCGACCACCATCGGGCCGCTGCCCAACCGCGCGCCCATTGAAAAGCGCGGTGCATCGGCGCCAATCAAAGCTAGCGGATCGAGTCCGCCACATTCGAGCAGCCACGTCACCAGGGCGGTCGTCGTGGTTTTGCCATGCGTGCCCGCGATCGCCACGCCGCTCCGGCCGCGCATGAGCTCCCCGACGGCATCGGCCAACTTTCTCAGTGGCAGCCCACGCCGTTGTGCCTCCTGAACTTCCACGTTGTCGTCAGCCACGGCGGACGATCGGACCACGTACTCCGCGTCGCCAACATTGGCAGCCGCGTGCTGGCCGAACACCCGCGCACCCAGTTGCGCAACGGCAGCCGAGCCCGATGAGTCGCTCCCGCTGATGTGCTTCCCCATCTGCAGCAACAAGCCTGCGAGGGCGCCCATACCTGAGCCGCCGATACCCACCAGGTGAACGCGTTGTGCCGACTCGAGCGACGGCTCGCTCACGTAAAGCGCCTCGACCGATGCACGATGAGTGGCCGTGTCGCGAGTCGGCGGCGCGTCGATGCACGCGCGACGTGGCGGTGCGGCCGCACAACGCGCGTCGGTTGTTCATCCTCGATCTGCTCGTCCGCCACGATGCTCGTCACCGCCGGCTGCCGCGAGATGTTCAACAACAGCCCAATCGCGACCAGCGAGATAACGGTGGACGACCCGCCGAACGAGACCAGCGGCAACGTCACCCCCGTATACGGCAACGAGTTCGTCACCACCGCGATGTTCACGAGCGCCTGCAGGGTCAGCATGCTGCTCAGCCCAGTCGCGAACAGCTTTCCGAACTGATCGGGCGCCTGCCAGGCAATCAGAAAGCCGCGCCAGGCGAGGATGACGAACAAGCCGATCACGCCGATGCTGCCGATGAACCCCAGCTCCTCGCCGATGATGGCGAAGATCGCGTCCGTGTGCGCATTCGGCACCCAGTACGCCTTGTGCAGACCGTTGCCCAGCCCATGCCCGGCGACTCCGCCCGACCCGAGTGCGATCAGCCCCTGGACCGTGTGCCAGCCACTGCCCTGAATGTCGCTCCAGGGATCGAGGAACGCTTTGATCCGCTCGAGCTGATACCCGCTGAGATGCGCCAGCAAAGCCAGCCCAGCGCCGGTACCCGCCATCGCGAGCAGCGCGATGTGCAGCAGATTCGCGCCCGCGACGAAGAACACCGCGGCCGAGACGCCGACGATGATCGCCGTCGTCCCGAGATCGGGCTGCACCTCAACCAGTACGGCGACGATCGACACGATGATGGCGAACGGCAGGAGCCCGCGCGCGAACTCCGCGACGCGTGATCCGCGCCTGGCCAGCCAGTCTGCCAGGTACAGGATGACCGCCAGCTTTGCGATCTCAGACGGCTGGATCTGCACGACCGAGCCGAGCCGGATCCAGCGCACGGCGCCGTAACTACTGGAGCCAACACCTGGCACGAGCACCAGCACGAGCAGGCCGATGCACGCCAGCATGATCGGCAAGGACCAGCGTCGCCAGCGCCGATAGTCGAGGCGCATTGCACCGAGCATGAGCACGGCGCCGACACCGACCCAGATCAGCTGGCGAGTGAGGAAGTACGCGTCGTCGTTGAACTCGTTGTGCGCGACCACGAAGCTCGCGCTGTAGACCATCAGCGCCCCGAGGACTACCAGGGCGATGGTGCTCGCCAGCAGCAAGTAGTCCGGCCGCCGCGCGACCAGTCGATCCAACGGCACGGGCCCGCCCTCGGTCATCCCGCGACCTCCCGCACCGCGCGCGCAAAATCGTCGCCACGCTGTTCGAAATCCCGGTACATGTCGTAGCTGGTGCCGCCGGGCGACAACAACACAACGTCCCCCGGTAGCGCAACCCGCGAGGCCGCACGTACCGCCTCGTCCATCGAGGCTGTCCGACTGATCGCCGTGTAGCCGACGTCCGCCAGTGCTCGGGCGACCAGATCGCTCATCTCTCCGAACAGCACCACGTGCCGCACGCGGCGCGCGATCAACTTTGCCCACTGTTGCATCGGCAGGTGCTTGTCTCGGCCACCGGCGATCATGACGATCGGCTCGTCGTATGCGAGGAGCGCCGCGATCGATCGCTCAGGCGCGGTCGCGATCGAATCGTCGACGTAGACGACGCCGTCATGTTCGCCGACCACCGTCAAGCGATGCGGCACACCGCGGAACTCATGTACCGCTTCGCGCATCGCCGACCGTTCGATCCCGGCTGCATGCGCCGTCGCCGCGGCGGCCAGGACATTCGCGACGTTGTGCTGCCCCCGCAATGGGATCTCCTCTCTCTTGAGGAGTGGCGTGCCGAGCAGCATCAATTCATCCTCGGCGAGATACGCACCTTCGACGACGCCTTCCAGGCTGAATCGAAGCGTGCGGCCAACAGGGACGTAGCGTCGGCTCCACTCGTCGTCGGCATTCAGCACGGCCCAGTCGGAAGGCGACTGGTGCGCCAGAATCTGGCCTTTGGCCGCCCAGTACGCCTCCATGCTGGGATGCCGATCCAGGTGATTGGGCGTGACGTTCGTGACCAGCGCCACCTGCGGACTCACCTGCAAGGGCTCCAGTTGAAACGATGACAGCTCCATGACCACCCAGCTGGAGGGCGTCATCTCCTCGAGCTTGCCGAGCAATGGCCGACCGATGTTGCCGCCCACGAACACGTGCCGCCGCGCCTTGTCGAACATCAAGCCCAGCAGGCTCGTCGTCGTGCTTTTGCCCGCGCTGCCAGTGACGCCGACGATCGGCGCCGGACAGAGCGCAAAGAACAACTCGACGAGGCTGCTGCGCCGAATGCCGCGCCTCTCAGCGTTGCGCAGCACCTCGTTGTCGGGCGGCACCCCGGGCGAGGCATACACCACGTCAATTTCGTCCAGCTCGACCGCGCCGTGCCCGCCAACGCGATAGCTCACCTCGTAGCCATCAAGCTGACCTGTGAAGTCCGCGAGCTCCTCGGCCGACTTCCGATCGGTCACTACCACCGAGGCCCCATGCCCGACCAGAAAGCGCGTCAGGTCGACGCCTTCGCGCGCGAGACCAATCACCAGCGCACGCTGTCCCGCCAACAGTTGTCGCGCGCGGTCGCTCACTGCTGACGGCTGACCGCTGACCGTCGCCTCAGACGAGCGCAAGCGCGACCCCCAGCAGTCCGCTGACCATGCTGATCAGCCAGAATCGCTGCGCTACTTGCGTCTCGCTCCAGCCCATCATCTCGAAGTGGTGGTGTAGCGGCGCCATCCGAAACAGCCGCCGCCCGTGCGTCATCTTGAAGAAGACGACCTGCAGCATCACCGACAGCGCCTCCGCCACGAACACGAACCCGATGAACAACAACAAGAGCACCTGGCCGAGCATCATCGCCACGATGGCGAGTGTGGCCCCGAGCGCGAGCGACCCCGAGTCGCCCATGAACACCTCGGCCGGGTGCGCGTTGAACCACAGGAACGCGAGTAGGGCGCCGGAGACCGTGAAACAGAAGGTCACCAGGTAGATCTGGCCGTACTGGGCGGCGATGATGCCGTACGCGATGTAGGCCACCGCCGCGGTGTGCCCCGCCAATGAGTCCAGCCCGTCGGTCAGGTTCACCGCGTGCGCGGACCCCATCAGCGCCAGCATCGACAGCGGAATGACCGCCGCGCCGATCACGAACGGCGACTTGACTCCTGGTAGATAGACGAAGTCGATCCCGAGGCCCGTCGGCCGATCCCACAGCACGAATGACGCGATCAGCGCGATCAGGCCCAACAGGGCGAACTTTGTTCGCGCGCGTATCCCCTCGCCTTTTCTGCCGACCAACGTCAGCCGGTCGTCGTACCAGCCGAGCAGCGTCGTGAGAAACATGACCGACATCGGCAACAGGATCGATCGGCCCGATTCGCGATACAGAATGAGCGTCAGGCACACAGTCAACGCAAGCACGACGGCCGTGACGAGCAGGCCGCCCATGGTCGGCGTGCCCGTTTTTTCGATGTGGGTGCGCGGGCCTTCGATTCTGACCTTCTTGCCGAGTCCCGCGCGCCGCAGATAGTTCAGGTACGGATAGCCAAGAACGAGCGTGATGAGAAAGGCCATGGCGGCCATCGACAGCGCGATCGCCACCTGGCTCAGCCCTCGCCCTGCGCGCGAATTCCACGCACCACGTCGCTCATGCCCATCGCCAGCGAGCCCTTCACGAGCACGTCGTCACCCGGCCGCAGCCAGCCGCGCAGCACGTCGATGATCTCTTCCTTTGTGCGGCCTTCGTACACGCGGTCGGCCGACAACCCGGCGCTTCTCGCCTCCATCGCCGTAACGGCCGAGTTGGGGCCGTACACGACCAGAAGGTCGAGCACCGCGGCAGCGCGGTTTCCGACCCGTCGATGCGCTCGTTCGGTCTCGCTGCCGAGCTCGAGCATGTCGCCCAGGACGGCGACCTTGCGTCGCCCTGGCAGCTCGCGCAGCAGATTCAACGCCGCCAGTACCGACTCCGGGCTCGCGTTGTAGCTGTCGTCCACGACACGCGTGCCATTGATGCCCTCGACCACCAGCAGCCGCAGCGCCGGCGACAGTTGCTGCAGCGCCTCGGCCGCCTCGCTCGTCGAAAGACCCTCTTCGAGCGCAACGGCCGTCGCGGCCAGTGCCGCGTGGACGCTCTGCGCTCCGAGCAGCGGCAGGTGCACGCGCCTGCGTTCGGCGCCGCGGACCAGATCGAACTCGACGCCGCGCAGACCCTGGCTATCGATGCGTTCCGCCCGCACCTGCGCCGCCTCGGAGACACCGTAGCGCACCACACGCGCGGG
>JAFAPL010000366.1 GCA_019247135.1 Chloroflexota bacterium
TGTGGGGACTGACTCGCGTCGGCTACGGCAACGAGTACTACGCCGCGGCTGTGCTCAGCATGCTCCAGAACTGGCACAACCTGTTTTTCGCCTCGTTCGATCCGGGCGGATTCGTCACGATTGACAAGCCGCCCCTCGGCTTCTGGGTTCAGGCCGCGAGCGCCAGGCTGCTCGGCTTCTCGGGATTCTCCATTCTGCTGCCGGAGGCGCTCGCGGGCGTCGGATCGGTCGCCGTCGTCTACCAGCTAGTCGGACGGGCGTTCGGTCGCGGAGCCGGCTTGCTCGCGGCGTTGTTCCTGGCACTGACACCAGTGGCTGTCTCGGTCAGCCGCAACAACACGATCGATTCCCTGCTGGTCTTCACGTTGCTGCTGGCGGCCTGGACGGCGGTCAAAGCCGCCGAGACCGGGCGTCTGCGGTGGCTGGTGCTCACGGCAGTTGTCGTCGGGCTCGGCTTCGAGATCAAGATGCTCGAGGCGTACCTGGTTGTCCCGGCCCTGGGTCTGCTCTACCTCGTGGCCGCGCCGCGGCGCCTGCCTGTGCGCATTGGCCACCTCGCGCTGGCGAGCGTGGTGCTGCTGGCGGTGTCGTTCGCCTGGCCAGTGGCTGTCGATCTGACACCCGCGAATCAGCGGCCCTGGGTGGATTCCACACAGACCAACTCAGAGGTGGACCTGGCGCTTGGATACAACGGCATCCAGCGACTCCTCGGCCGCGGTGCGAGCGTGAGCCTGCCCGGGTCGGCGGCGGCGGCCGACGATGGTGGCGCGTTCGGTGGAGCAGGCGGCGGCCCTGGCGGCGTACAGGAAACCGGCACGCCCGGTCCGCTGCGGCTGCTGAACCAGCAGCTTGGCGGGCAGGCGAGCTGGCTGCTGGCGCTTTCGATCGCCGGACTCGTCGCGACAGGCGCCGCCGCGTGGCGGACGCGACGTCAACTATCACTGAGCCGGCGCGGGCAGGCGTTCATCGTGTGGGGCACGTGGCTCGCGACAGCTGGCAGCTTCTTCAGCATCGCCGAGTACTTTCACAGCTATTACCTGGTCACGCTTGGACCACCCATCGCCGCGCTGGCGGCGATCGGAACCGTCGAGGGCTGGCGGGCATTCCGCGCGGGCACGCGACTGGCCTGGTTGCTGCCGGTCGCGATCGCCGCTGGCGGGCTGCTCGAGGCACAGATCCTCGTGCCGTACGTGAGCACCTATCGCCCGCTGCTCGGGATCGTGCTGGTCGGTGCGTCCGTGAGCGCCGCCGTCCTGGCGGGCACGCTGCTGTTTCACAGCTTGCATGGCCTCTCGCAGCGCGTGTTCACGCGAGTTGCCGCTGCGGCCGCGGCGCTCGGCGTCGTGACATTGCTGATCGCACCTGGTGTGTGGGCGGCGATGCCTGCGCTGGGCGGAGGTGGTGGGGGATTCCTGCCATCGGCTGGTCCGGCCGTGCGCGGCGGTCCAGGCGGCGGATTCCCCGGCGGCTCCGGCGAATTCCCAGGTAGCCCCGGCGCCTCGGGCGAACTCCCAGGTAGCCCCGTCGGTTTCCCGGGTGGGCCTGGCGCCAGCACGAACGACCAGCTCATCCAGTACCTCGAGGCGCATCAGGGCTCCGACGAGTACCTCCTCGCCACCTCCAACTCGAACGCGGCCGCTCCGATCATCCTCGCGACCGGCCAGCCCGTGATGTCCCTGGGCGGCTTCCTCGGCAGCGATCCGATCCTCACTGCGCAGCAGTTTGCACAGATGGTGCAGGACGGAGTGGTGCGGTTCGCGATGACCGGCGGCGGACCCGGCTTCGGCGGACGAGCCGGTACGGGCGGCGTCTCAGCGTGGGTGCAGCAGAACTGCACGCCGGTGTCGCTGGGTGCGCCGACCAGCACCGCTGGTGGCGGTCGGGGTGGCTTCGGCGGCGGCCAGCTCTACGACTGCGCGCCGCAGGCCGGCTGAGATATGAAGTCGTTGGGTGCGCTGCGCGCCCGGGCGTGGCTGCCCGTGTGCGCGGCGGTCCTGCTGCTGGTGCTCGCCGCCCGGGGGCTGCTCGGGATCGACGTGCGACAGGTCGCGGCAGACGTCGTGCACGCCAACACGCCGCTACTGGCGCTCGCGCTACTCGTCTTCTATGCGACGTTTATCGTGCGCGCGATCCGCTGGCGCCAGCTGCTCGAGAACATCGGTGCCGCGCAGCCGCTGAAGAACCTTATGCGCGCGCTACTGCTGGGCTCATTCCTCAACAGCGTCAGCGTCGCCCAGGCGGGTGATGTCTATCGCGCGTACCTGCTGAAGAAAGACTCCGGCACACCGTTCACGATCACGCTCGGCACGGTTGTGGCGGAGCGCCTGCTCGATCTCGTGAGCCTCCTGGTCCTGCTTTGTCCGGCGATAGTCCTCTCCTACCACATGCCCGCGGCGGTGCAGCTGACTTCCGTCGCGGCCGCCGGAGTCGCGGCGTGTGCCCTGTTCGCACTGCGTGTTGCACCCCGCGTTCGACCATTCGTGCAGCGTCGGCTGCCGGCGCGGTGGCACTCTGCTTACGAAAACCTGGAGCGAGGTGCGCTTTCGGCATCACGCATGCCAGTTCGGTTGGCCGCGCTGTCGAGCGCGGCGTGGCTGATCGAGGGCGCCACGTTGTATTTGCTCGCAAGCGCAGTCGGCGCAAACATCAGCCCCGCGACTGCGCTGCTGGCCGGACTGGTTGCGTCCGTGCTTTCAGCCGAGCCGATCACACCGGGTGGTCTGGGTGCGACCGAGCCTGGCATTGTGGTCGTGCTGACCAGCGCCGGGGTAGACGCGACCAGCGCCAGCGCCGTCGCCGTGCTGAACCGACTCGTGAACTACGCCAGTCTGGCGGTTGCCGCCGCGGTTCTCGTCGCTCTCAGTCGATTCCAAGCTTTCGGACCCATAGTCAGAGGTATGAGCCTCAATGATTCATCGGTAGCCTCGGCCGGTATCCCCGCGGCTGCTGAACAGCATGACACTTCGTCCGAGGCGCAGCGACGCGCTCGTGGGCGACGCGCGGGTCTCGCACGCCGAGCCTTCGCGCGAACCGCCATCGCGGCATCGGTCGTGGCTCTCGTCGGATTGGGCATCGTGGATCGCGCGGGTGATCTGTCCGTCAGTTCGCTGACGAACGCCGTGCCCGTGCTGGCGGCGCAGAACTCCGCTCAGGATTCCGCTATCCAGAGCGTCATTCAGCGGAGCAACGCAGAGCAGGCCCAGGCGATTGCATCGAAAGATCCATCCGTCATGGCCGACACCGCGACCACCAGCTATTACCAGCAACTGCAGCAGATCAATCAGGATTTGCTGAGCAACGGCGTGAGCAGCATCGCGTTGACCAATCTCGAGTGGGGTCCGGTCAACGTGAGTGATACGACGGCGACCGCGACCACGTACGAGACGTGGCAGACCACCTATGCCGATGGCTCCACTGATCGATCGCGGGATGAGAACGACTATTCGCTGGTGCTGCAGAACGGCGCGTGGGTGATCACCTCGGACGATCACCCGACGGCGAACACTGGTCGGCCATCGACCACGACGGCGCCTGTCCCGTCGTCGCCGTCCTCCCCGTCCTCGCCATCGGCTCCGTCCACGACGCGGAATCCAGGCAATATCGCGACCTCCAACAACTGGTCTGGCTATGCCGCGACCGGTGGGACGTACACGGCCGTCAGCGGCACGTGGACGGTTCCCGACTACTCGGCTGGCAGTAGCGGTGGCGTCGACGCGACCTGGGTAGGCATCGGCGGAGTCTCCAGCCGCGACCTGATCCAGGCGGGTACGCAACAGGCGTCCAGTGGGTCCGGTCAGACGCAGTATCAGGCGTGGATCGAGATGTTGCCGGCAGCCTCACACCCGGTGCCGTTGGCGGTGCGTCCAGGTGACTCGGTGAGCGTCTCGATCGACGAGCAGAACACGGGCACCTGGCAGATTTCATTCACCAACAACACGACCGGTCAGACGTATCAGACGAGCGTCCAGTACACCTCGACGAACTCATCGGCGGAGTGGATCGAAGAGGCGCCCAGCGCTGGGCGCGGTGGCATCCTGCCACTGGATAACTTCGGTTCGGTGAACTTCACCGCTGGGTCCGCGGTCAAGGACGGGCAGAGCGTGAGCATCGCGTCGAGTGGTGCCAGGGCGATCACACTGATCGGTGCGAACCAGCAGCCGCTGGCCGTGCCGTCGGCGATCGGGAGCGATGGGTCGAGCTTCAGCGTCAGCCGGACGCAGGCGGCTGCAGGCGCGACGTCGCAGAGCCAGCGGCCTGGCCGCGGCTACCAGCCCGTTCCAGTGTTGCCCCTGCCATAATCGACACTTCGCGCAAAGAGGGCCGCAAGGCCCTCTTTTTTGTGCCCGAAAGAGTTGATCGCTCTGGCTAGTCGCAGCGGCAGCCCGCAAGAAGACACTCGGGCGCGCAGTGATCCGCTCGCGACTGCTGTGCGACTAGGGTCTGACTTCGCGGGCAGCCCCTGTTGCGTCCAGATTCTTCAACTTGGAAGTTGATCGCTCTGGCTAGTCGAGGCGGCGCTGTGACTGCCAAATGTTCAACTTGCGATCAGCGCGTTGCGGGCACCCCCTGGGTATTGAGCGCCGGTTCCCTACGCCGGATCAGCCACTCGTCGAGCGCCAGCGCGCCCGACCCACCGATCAGGAGCATCGCTGCGCCCGCCAGCAGCATCAGGTCGATACGTGCGTTATCCCAGCCCGCGCCGCGGCCGAGCTTCACGTACAGCGAGGTGACCAGGAACTCACACACGAACCACACCGCTACCCAGCGAGCACCGAAGCCGAGCAGCAACAACAGCCCGCCGATGATCTCGCCGGTGGCCATGACGGGACCTATCACCTGAGGCAGCGGCATACCGAGTTGGGTCACGAAGTTGATGAAGTTGCCGATGCCGGCCGCCCACTTCTGAATACCAGCGACCAGCAGAATCAGGCCCATCATCAAGCGAACCACGGTGATGCCCCAGCGGGGCTCTCCGACTGCGGAAAGGCGCACTTCAAAGTCCTCCATTCCAATCCGAACAGGTTCTTCTGGTGTACGGACGAGGGCCGAGCTGTGGATTCAATTCGGAATTCAGCGCAGCAGCAACCGAGCCGCGACCACTGTCACCGTCCCGTACACCAGGTGGGCGCTCAAGTCGTCCCAGAGGGTCTTCAGGTCGTAGCTCCAGATGGGCTTGTACACGCCCGCGACCGGCAGACTTACGTAGCTCGCAAGCCACACCAGCAGGCCGAGCAGCGGCCCCTGCCGCAAGCGGACGCCGCTGCCACACACGACGCCGAGCACCACGCCATACTGGACCCCGTACACCCAGTGCATCACGTTCGTCGTCAGCCGCGCACGTGAGGCCGGCAGTTCGTCGCGCGTGGCGACCTCGTACAGCAACTTGCCCACCTTCGCCGGAGCAGATGCATCATCCCAGGATTCGAGGCCGCTGGCGGATTCCCAGGTCAAGAAGTCGCTGGAGCCGCCGCCTCGCTTATAGCGGATGTACCAGACGAGGTCCATTGCGAGCGTGCCGATCGCACCAGCGATGATGCCGGCGGCGAAGGCGCGCACCTTCATGCTTCTTCGGTGTACGTGCGTATGTGCCGCGGGCGGCGGTCACCGCTCAGCTTGCGCTGAACAAGCGCCTGCTCGTCCAGCTCGATGCCCAGTCCAGGCGCCGTCGGCAGGTCGATGTAGCTGTCCTTGACTTGGAAGCTGTTCTTTGCGACCTCACGGCCAAGCGCCTCGAAGTTGACAAAGTACTCGGTGATGAGAAAGTTCGAGATGCACGCGGAAACCTGGAGTGTGCTGGCCAGTCCCAGCGTCGTGCTGTTGTAGTTGTGCGGCGCGACGGTCACGTGCCACGGTTCAGCAGCGGACGCGATCTCCTTGAGGGCCAGAATGCCGCCACAGTTGCACACGTCGGGGTTCAAAATGTCGGCGGCGCGCTGCGCAAACACTTGCGCGAACTGGTTCTTGCTGTACAGCGCCTCGCCCGTGACGACTGGTAGGGAAATGCGCCGGCGGACCTCCGCAAGCCCGTCCATGTCCTCGGCGTCGATCGGCTCCTCGTACCAGAACGGCTGAAACTCCTCCAACCGCCGCGCGACACGAATGGCTTCGTTTGGTGCGAGCCGGCGGTGCACCTCCACCAGGATCTCGACTTTCGGACCAACCGCTTCACGCACGGCGCGCACGCGCTCGACGGCCAGGTCCTCTTCGGCGCGTCCAATGTGCGTCCGCCAGGGATTCGTGAAGGGGTCGAACTTGAGCGCGGTGAATCCTCTTGCGATGACATCACATGCACGTTGCGCGATCTGGTCGGGTGTCCTGGCTGACTCCGACCACCCATTTGCATACACGCGGATGCGGCCGCGACACGGTCCACCCAAGAGGTTATAGACGGGCTGGTTGCACGCTTTGCCGACAATATCCCACATCGCCTGTTCGATGCCGCTGAGCGCCGACCAGTAATCCATGGCCGGCCGTCGCAATGCGTAGTCGAGATGCATGACCGACGAGAAGTGCTTGATGGCAAATGGACTCCGTCCAACCAGGTGGCGGCCCATCTCCGTGATGTGGGCCAGCATGGCGGCATCGCGGTCCTGCTGGGTGTACGCCTCGCCCCAGCCGACCAGACCTTCGTCGGTCTCGAGCTTCACGAACAACCAGCTTTTGCTGCCGCCCGTGTCGACCAGAAAGGGTGTGACTCCAGTAACGCGCATCAGGACGCCTCCTCCAAACTGACTTGGCAGCCTCGGCTGAGCGACTCCTCCGCGGCTGACAGAATCTCCACCACTCGAGCGCCGAAGTGCACATCGCAGGGATGCCGTTTGTCAGATCGACCGGCTTGTTCGAGCAGGCTGGTGAGCGCCGCTCCGTGTGCGCGCACCGGGTCGACTTTGACGACGGGAGCCTCTTCGCGTCCGTGCTCGCCATAGACGTAGGTCGAGCCGCCAATGGCCTTGTCCGGAACCATCAAGCTGAGCGACATCGTGCTGGAGCGTCCTTGCGGATGTTGCAGGACGAGGTGGACCTGATCGCGCACACCCCGTCCGGCGACGACGGATGTGACTGGACCCAGCAGTGGCAACAGAATAGAGAGGGCGTGCGGACCAACGTCCCACAAGCCACCTTTTTCGTGACGCCACGGTGATTGGCCGAATGGATTGCCGTCGGTAAGAATCGAGGCAGCCACTTCGGCACGGCCGCACTCCCACCCGCCGACCTGCTGGAGCCGTTGAATCCACTGTTGAATTTCTGGAATGAATCGACGCGTAAAGAAGACGATCGAAGCGACGTCTTTCTCGGTGGCGGTGCGTTCGAGACGACGGCCCTGCTCGACCGTGGTCGCAATCGGCTTTTCCAGGAGCAAGTGCTTGCCAGCGTTCGCAGCACGTAGCGCGATATCTGCCTGGACGTCAGGCGGCACCGCGAAGGTCAGCGCTTCCACGTCTCCGAGGAGCTGGTCGAGGTCCAGGTAGGCGCGTGTGGCGAGTTCGCTCGCGGCGGCTTCGGTTTTGCTCTTGTCGCGTCCCCAGACGCCTGCGAGCTGTACATCAGGGTGTTGCACCGCGCTGGCGCCGTGGACGGTACGCGCCCAGTAACCGGTGCCGATCAGTCCTAGCTTGAGAGGGTTCATCGAGTCTCTGCCACTGTATCGCCCGCGGGGAAACTTTATCTCTCCGAGGTTCCAAGAGGGCAGGGCCCCCTTCGCGCGGCGTCAAGCAGGGTAGACGCGATCCGGTGGGTAGCGCTCGCGCGGGAGCTGGATCAGCTCGATCAGCGTTCCGATGCGGTCGGCTGTAGCGAAGTACCTGAACTCACCGTCGCCCTGGACGCCGTACCCGCGGCCACTCTGCACGAGCTCATAGCCCAGCTGCTGCATCGATGACGCAGCAGCCTGCATGTCCGTCACGTGTACCCCGAGGTGCTGCACGCCCTCACCACACTGCCCCAGGAATTCCTCGTAGACGTTGGGTCCGCTGATCGACTGCACCAGCTCGATCTGCGTCTCGCCACACATGGCGAACGCGACCCGCATGGAGAACTCCTGGCGTTTGCCGCGGTAAGTCATGTCCTTCACCCGCGGCGGCGCGAACGTGTACACGCTCCACGGACCAATCCCGAAGTCGGTCCAGAACGCACTCATTTTCGCCTCCAGGTCATTAACAACGAACGCGACCTGAGCGATCTTGCCGATGTTGAAGGTCATGCCGTCGCCTCGACCAGCCCCAGCGCGGCATCGATCTCGCGCTGGTACGTGTCAACACTTCCGTCGATCACTTCCCGCAGCGAAACCGGGCGGCCGAGCAGGCCCGCTTCGAACGGCGCATAGGTGAGCGCGAGGTCCGCGCGGCCCTCTTCGGCCGTCACTTCCGGTTGTCGACCAGTGAGGGCGCACTGTCCCAGCTCGTAGTATTCGAGCGCGAGCAAGCGGCTATCGGTGTCGTTGAACTCGAAGTCGTAGGTCCACACGCGCTCGCCGCCGAACAGCTCCGCCGCCAGAGGATCCAGGTGGTACGACGGCGCAAACTCCAGCACGCGAGCATCGGTGATGTCCGTCCCATCATCCAGGTGGAGCACCAGAGGTCTGCCGTTACGATCTCCAGGACAGTCCAACGACGCACGCGAGCCGAACACCTGCCGCGCACGGGCGGGCTTGCCGTGGCCCGCGTGATCATAGATCCAGTGTCCGATCGCGCCGCTGGCGAACGTCAGGTGCGCATACAGGGCATCTTCACCCGTCGGCTCGATGTGTTCAGGAAAATCCTGCGACCAGCGCGCGTAGAAACCCCCGGGCCCGGCGCCGCCGCTGTTGTAGCGGACCTTTTCGTGCAACCGCGTCTCGCCATACACGTTCTGAACCTCACCCATATAAAACCGCAGAATGTCGGCGTAATGAATACCGGCGTCGATGGTGATGCTGCCCGTGTTTTTCATGTGTCGCCACGGAGTGATCGCGATGTTGCTCTTGCCACCGATACTCGTTTCGATCATCAGGCGTGGTTCACCCAGTCCGCCGTCGCGAATGACGGCTTGTGCCAGGCGGTTGATCGGGTCGCGACGATAGTTCTCGCCGACCGAGACATGCCGGCCGGCCCGGTTGGCGGCCGCCACGATCTGATCGCACGCCCGAATGGTCAGTCCGAGTGGTTTCTCACACAGGACGTGCAGACCGGCCGCCAGGCACGGCACGGCCACGCGGTGGTGCGAGCCGGCGTCGGTGGTGATAAAGACGGCCTGCACATCCGACGCGAACTCCGCGACGTCGCGGTAGACGCGCGGCCGGTGGCCAAGCAGCTCTCCGGCCTCATCGGCCATGAAATTCGCGTTCTCCTGGTTCAGATCCGCGACGGCGACCAGGTCCACGTTCCCGAAAGAGCTCCTGGCCAGGTGCACGAGTCCCCGAAGGTGCCGCCGGCCCATGCCGCCGCAGCCAACGATGGCGATCGGGATGCGTTCGCTCATACGCTGCTCCCTGCTGGCGCAAGACCACGACGGTTTGCCAGCGTTGATGAGGTCAGGTCGAACAGGGTCTCACGGCCAGCGAAGAAGCGTTCCAACTCATCCACCATAAAACTGAAGAATCGCGGACGGCAGGCCGCGGTCACCCCCGCGATGTGGGGACTCAAAAAGACGTTCGACAAATCGCGAATCGGACTGCCCGCTGGAATTGGCTCGGGATCGAATACGTCGAGCGAGACACGAATGTCGCCGCGCTGAGCGCGAGCGATCAGCGCCTCGGAATCGACGATCGCGCCGCGTGAGACGTTCACGAATACCGAATCCGGTCGCAACAGTGCCAGCTCGGCCGCACCGAGCATGCCGCGTGTCCGCGGCGTCAGAGGCGCGGTGCAGATGACGACGTCCGGCCTGGAGAGAACGTCCTGGAGCGACGTGAGCTCGACGTGCATGGCGAGCGCGACCTCCTTGGCGACGTATGGATCGTAAACGCTGATGCGACAGCGGAACGGCTGCAAGAGCTCAATCAATCGACGTGCGATGTGGCCTAGCCCGATGATGCCGACGCTGCGACCGGTGAGCTCGCCGAAAAGGAAACCGGGGTCGTCGTGACCGCGACGGAACTCTTCACCATTGATCAGTCTTCGGAACTGTGCGCCAGCATTGCGGAGTCCGATCAGCGTCAGGCCGAGCGCCCACTCCGCCACCGGCAGTGACGAGCCGTGCGTCGTGTCCACGACACGAATGCCTCGCGCGGCGGCAGCCTCGACGTCCATCCGATTGGCGAAGCGGTCTCCCTCCAGCTCGCCAACCAGGCGCAACCGCGGTGCTTTCAGCGCCAATTCGTCCACGTACGGTGCGCCGTGACAGACGATCAATGCGTCATAGCCCTGGCTGAGTTTGTCCCGCAGCCGTTGCGCTTCGGCGGGATCTTCTGAAGGACCTCCCCACACACCGGGGCGAGTCGAAGCGCCCTCCGATTGCAGCCATTCCCAGTCTGCCAGTTGCTCCAGACGCGCCACGCCTTCGCCGGTGATGTATTCGCGGCGAACGGTGGCATTGCAGCAGATCAGGACGCGCGGGCGACCACCATTCAGCATGGCCGCGTATCTGCAAACAGACGCATGCCATCCAGCCTGGGAAAATCCACGAACCAGAGCATGAAGTGCGAAATACCAAGCCGCGTATACGTGTTCACCTGTTCCGCGATCTGCGCTGGGGTGCCAACAAGCCAATCGTCGATGACCTCGCCGAGCGGACGGCCGTCCTTCAGTGCCTCGAGAACGTCGTCTCGGGGCGTGCCCCGTTTCGACGCCGGCAGAGACGCGATGTGGCGAGCGGTGTCAGAGACCTCGCGTTCAGTGGGTGCTATCAAGACCTGAATCTCCAGCGACAACTCCAGTTCGGAAAGCTCGCGGCCGGCGCGGGTGCAGGCGGCCTGCAGCGCGTCGATCTTCTGTCTCAAGCGCGCCGGACTGGCCGGCACGCTGTTCCAGCCGTCGGCGTGGCGCACGATTGCATCCAGCCAACGCTGCGTGCGGGCTTCGCCGAGCCAGATCGCCGGTCTTCTCAACGGCCGTGGCCGGCAAACAGCACCATCGGTCGAGTAGAACCTGCCACGATGCGCTACTGGTGTTTCGGACTCCCAGAGCTGCTTTATGAGGTCCAGGCCGTCTTCCATGCGCGCGATGCGTTCGTCTTCCGATGGCCAATCCAGTCCGTACGCGCGGACCTCGGCTTCCTGCCAGCCGCAGTCATAAAAAAAGATCAGCCGGCCGCCAGACAGCGCGTCCAGGCTGGCCGCCATCTTGGCGGCGATCGCAGGCTGGCGAAATGGCTGGGCGAGGTGGATCGTGCCGAGTTTGACGGTATCGGTCCGACCGGCGATGACCGACAGAGTGCTCCAACCTTCCAGGATGGCGTCGTCGAACCCGTGCATGAGATGGTCGGCGACCCAGATCGAGTCGAACCCGAGACGCTCGGCTTCCACAGCCGCGTCGATGGCCGCCACCGGATCGAGCTGTGTCCAGGCGGGAGTTCTGAAAAATGCCGCACCTGGATTGGCGAACACAGGCACGCAAAAGCCAAACTGCGTCATCGCGCCGCCTCCGCCGCTTCGGTAGACACGGACTCAGCCGCGTCGAGCGCGCCGACCACGTGCTCGGCGAGCTCCAGGATGTGTGTGCGTACGATGCTTTCGGCTTTCTCCGGCAGACGCGAACGCAGCGCCGCCACGATCGGCCAATGGCGTTCGGCGAGCTGCGCCAACGAAAGATCAGTCGCACGCAGACCGCTCAACAAGGTCCAACGCTCCGGGTCCAGGCTGCGCCAGACATGCACCAGGCGGCGGCTCCCGGACGCCTCACACAGGACTCGATGAAACTCCACATCCGCCGCGAGCAGCTCGGCCAGGTGGTCGGCGGCCGCCTCGAGTCGCATGCGCTCCACAAGCGTCGCCAACTGCTCCAGGTGGTCGTCGCTCACGAGGGCGGCCGCGAGCCCGGCCGCGTACGCCTCGAGGTGTGCCCGCAGGCGGTACGCATCCAGGACGTCGTCACGCGAGAGGGCGACGACGACGGTGCCGCGACGGGGTTTGTATTCGAGCATGCCCTCGCGTTCGAGTTTTCTCACGGCCTCGCGCACGGGGCTGCGACTCGTCGCCATCTGACGGGCGATGTCCGCCTCGACCACGCGTGCACCGGGCGCCAGTCGGCCGCTCAGAATGGCGGCCCGGAGCACGTCATACACGTCCTCCGACAGTGGTCTGAACGTACGAACCGGTGCTATGGAGAGAGTCGGTGTCAACAGCGATCGGTCCTCACTCAGGCGCGGCGCGAGTGGCTGCGTTCGCTCGTCATGCGGCCACAGGGTCGCGGTACTCCAGCGGGACGTTCGCCGCGCGTGCAGCATCCACCACCACGTGGAACGAGCGGGCCGCAACCTCAGCCGGGTCATAGTCTCGTCGGCGCTGGACCATGACGCTGATCTCCACCGACAGGTAGCCGCCGTATCCAGCCGCCTGGAGGGCCTGCAAATATCGCGAGTAGGAGAAGTCGCCCTCGCCGGGTACGAGAAACTCGTGGTTTGGTGCGCGCCCACGCTGGTCCTTCAGATCCGTGTGAACCGCATACGGCGCGAGCATCGGCACGTACTCGTCCAGGTCGCGACCCATGACCTCGAAATGGCTGTTGTCGAGATTCAAGCGGAAGTGCGCCGAATTCACCGCTTGCATCAACCAGACAACTTTTTCTGGCGTGTCGAACGCCTGGCCGACGTGGGGCTCCAGAGCCACGGTGGCGCCGCGTTTTGCGGCATAGCCGGCGATTTCGCCAAATGCGTCCGCCACGAGGTCGCGCTCACGCGCATACGTTTCGGGCGTGCCGTACGCCATGGTGACCAGTGGTGGTGGACCGTCCGCGCCGGCGAGGTCGACGGCCAGGTCGATGCCGGCACGCAAACGCGTCAGTGCATCCGGACGAGAATCGACGACGCTGGCGTGGCCGGCGATAGCTGTCAACGCGAGTTCGTTTTCGTCCAGCAAGCGTCGCATCCGGCGCCGATCCTCGCTGGAGAGGGTCAGCGCATCCAGGTGCGGCCAGCGGGGATCGGAGACGAGGCAGATGCCGACATAGCCGGCGTTACGGACGATCTGGATCTGGCGCTCGACGGGCAGGTCGCGCATGGCCCAGGCGCTGAAGGCGAGGTGCATTGGCATAAGCTTATGTTGTCGACTGTCGACAGTCGACAGTCCCAGGGTGTAGGCTAGCCCCGAGAGACAGCACCGTCAAGCGCTCACCGCGGGAGGTCCCTTCAAGGCAGCATGCACGTCACCGATCCTTCTCTGACTCCGACTTCACACGGACTCACGCGACGCGGAATGCTGCGTCTCGGCCTGCTTGCAACAGCCGGAACGCTGCTCGCCGCCTGTTCGAATTCCTCCTCGTCCCAGACGGCAGCACCGACGCAGGCGGCACAACCCGCGCCTACCCAGGCGAGCGCGGCCACGACGCAGCCGGCCGCGCAGCCCGCTCAGCAGGCGCCCGCGGCGGCCAGCGGCCAGCCGGTCGAAATCACCTTCATGACGACGCAGACCAACGACGCGGACGTCAAGATCTACAACCAGCTGGCTGACAAGTTCCACCAGGAAAACCCGAACATCACGGTCAAGATCTCCGCCACCGACGGAACCAACTACGATCAGAAGCTGCTGACATACATCCAGGCCGGCACGCTGCCCGACATCGTCCAGACGAGCGACAACTACGCCAAGCCGTTCAAGGACGCCGGCATCACACTGGACATGATCCCGTTCGCCCAGAAGACCAATTTCCCATATCAGGACTTCGATCCGACGTTCCTGAACCTGGGCATCGTGGACAACCAGCTGCATATGTTGCCCAAGCAAGGCGACGTGATCGTGCCGTACATCAACCTGCGCATGGCCCAGGAAGCCGGAGTGAACGTCCCGACGGATTTCAATCCGTCCACCAACCCGGATGGCTGGACCTGGGACGAGTTCATGACGATGTGCAAGCGTCTGACGGTGGATGCGAACGGCAAGCGTGGTGACGAGCCCGGCTTCGACAAAACGAACGTCGCCACGTATGGCGCATCCATGTCGATAGACCAGTGGTACACCTACGTCCCAGCCGTGCTTGCGCAGGGCGGAACGTTCGTCGCGGATGACCTGTCGCACTCCACACTGAACACACCCCAGGGTGTGGCGGCGTTCAAGGCACTCACGCAACCCGTCATCGACGGCTACTGGGCGCCATTGACGTTGATTCAGTCACTCAGCAACCAGTCCGGCAACGTGTTCGCGGCCGGACGCGCGGCGATTGCGCCGCTTCAGCGGCTGTGGTGCACCGCGCTCCGCGCGAGTTTGACCGACGACTTCGATGTGATCCATTTTCCGAAGGGGCCGGCCAAGCGTGTCACGGGCATGGGCACGTTCGGATTCGCGCTCACCACCAAGAGCAAAAACCCGGACGCGGCGTGGCAGTTCTTGACCTGGATGTATGGCGACGAAGGCATGCAGATCATCACGTCCTCGTACGCCGCCGTCCCAGCCGAGAAACGCTTCTACAACAGCTCGTTCTGGCGGGACCTGCCTCCGCCGCCGCATAACAACGCGGTTTTCGTCGACGCATTCTCGTACGGGACAACTCCGCCGCGGCTGCCGTTCTACTCAACCGGCGAGTTCCGCCAGAGCGTGACCGATGGGCTCACGGCCATCACGCTCGGGAAGTCTACGCCCGAAGACGTTGTCGCGAACGTGGATCAGGTGCTCAACAAATACCTGCAGTCGCAGAAGCAGCCGTGAGCCTCCCAGCACCACGTTTTTGCTCCGCTGAGCGCCTGCCACATCTGCGTTCGAGCCGCCCCACTACGGAGTGCTGCAGCTTGCACGGGCACGTTAGCAGTCCGCGTCGATCTGGCGCGGGCCGGCGGTCGAGCAGCCGGAGCCGCCAGGTCCGCGGCTCGAACTGAGGGCGAGACGTGGCAGCGAGCTCTTCCACGACCGTCGCGGCTCAACGGCCCGACGTGAGGACGGCCGCCAGCAAGAGCGCCCTCCACCGCCGCGACTGGCTGTGGGCGCTCCTGTTCCTCGGCCCCAACGTCGTGCTGTTCCTGTGCTTCACGTTCGCACCGATGCTGTTCGGCCTGGGTGTGAGCTTCTTCAGCTGGAACATGATCGAGCCACCGCGGTTCGTCGCCCTGGGCAACTATCTTCAGTTCTTCACCGGCGACCCGCTGACCGGCAAGGTCGTCGGCAACTCCGCGTATTTCGTCCTGGGCGCGCTACCCGCCTCGATATTGATTCCACTCGGACTGGCGGTGCTGCTGGACAAAGGCGTCAAAGGCACCGGCCTGTTTCGAAGCATCTATTTCCTGCCGCTGGTCGCCTCAGCGGTCGCCGCTTCCACTATTTTCAAGTGGGTGTACGCCAAGGATTTTGGCGTCTTGAATCAGGTGACAGGGATCTTCGGGATGCCCCGCCAGGACTGGTTGTTCGACGAGCGTCTGGTCATTCCCTCGCTGATCGTGGTGGCGGTCTGGCAGCGAATCCCGCTCAACATCATCCTGTACCTGGCCGCATTGCAGGGCGTGCCGCGACAGCTGTATGAGGCAGCGCGCATCGATGGTGCCGGCGCCTGGTCGCAATTTCGCCACGTCACCTGGCCGATGGTGACACCGACCACGTTTTTCGTGCTTGTCATTACCAGTATCAACCTGATGATTGGTAGCTTCGACATGATCAACGTGATGACCCAGGGCAATCCGCTCAACGCGTCGAACATCCTGGTCTTCAACATCTGGCGGACGGCATTCGTGTACTTCCAGATGGGCTACGCGTCGGCGATGGCCTACATCCTGTTTCTCGTCGTGCTGGCATTTACGGCGATTCAATTCGTCCTGCAGCGACGGTGGGTGCACTACTGATGCGGCTCCGACCCGGCACACTCCTGATCTATGTTGCCTTGGTCGCGGGCGCCGTGGTGATGCTGTACCCGTTCGCGTACATGCTTTCGACGTCATTGAAATCACCCGCGCAGGTGTACGTGTTTCCGCCGCGCTGGATCCCGAGCCCGATCATGTGGTCCAACTACGCGGCGGCCCTGGGTCGATTGGGTTTGCGTCCGTTTCTGAATTCGTTTCTGTTCACCGCGTGTATCGTCCTCGGTCAGGGCACGGTCACGACGATGGGCGGCTATGCCTTCGCGCGGTTGAAATTCCCGGCCCGCAATGTCATCTTCCTCGCATATCTGGGGACGATGATGATCCCGCCGGTGGTCGTGTCGATCCCGACCTTCGTCATCATCGCGCGGCTGGGATGGCAGGACACGTTCCAGGGACTCGTAGTGCCCATTCTGGCGAGCGGAGCGTTCGGCACGTTTCTGTTCCGCCAGTTCTTCATGGGCGTACCGGAGGAGTTGGGCGACGCCGGAACGGTGGACGGCGCGAATGCGCTTGACATCTTCTGGCGGATCTATTTACCGCTGTCGAAGCCGGCGCTGACGGCGTACGGCGTGATCACTGCTCTATCGGCGTGGAACATGTATCTGTGGCCGCTGATCGTGGTCCAGTCAGACGAGCTGAAGCCGGTGACGCTGGTGATCGCGCAGTTCTCGGGTTCGATGAATACGCAGTTGAACCTGATGATGGCGGCCGTCGCGCTGAGCCTCGCGCCGATTTTCTTTCTCTACGTGGTCGGCCAGCGCTTCTTCGTCGAAGGCATCGCCATGACCGGCCTCAAGGGTTAGCACAGCGCAGCGCAACAGTAACGGATAGTGTGGGTCAACCCTCACCCCCTCACCCCCTCTCCCTGGCCAGGGAGAGGGGGAAATTTGATCTCCCCGAGGGTCCAAGGGGCCATGCCCCTTGAAAATCCCCTGAAACACTCCCCCTCTCCCTGGCCAGGGAGAGGGGGTTGGGGGGAGTGGGTCGAAACTCCGGACGGCCTTGCGCCAGGTTCACCGATCAGGCCTGGGGCAGCACGGTTTCTACGGCGCGCCAGCAATACCAGGCCGCGGCGGAGCGGTGGGGACGGTAGGTCTCGCCCAACGGCTGCAGCGCCTTCGGCGTCGGCGGCGCCTCCAGCCCATGGATCACGCCAAATCCCTTGCGCACGCCATAGTCATCCACCGGCCACACATCCGGTCGACGGAGCTGGAACATCAGAAACATCTCCGCTGTCCAGCGACCAATGCCGCGCACCGCGGACAGCCGCGCGACGATCTCGTCGTCCGAGAGCTGGTCCAGCTGGTCCAACGGCACCGTGCCATCGGACGCCTGCAGGGCGAGGTCCCGCAGCGAAGTGGCCTTGTTGAGGCTCAGACCAACGCCGCGCAAATTCTCCACCGAGGTAGCCAGGACGGCCTCAGCCGTAGGCCGACCCTCGTAGAGCGCCGCGAACCGACCGTGGATCGCTCGCGCCGCGCGCCCTGCAAGCTGTTGGAACACAATCGCTCGGGCCAGTGAGTTGAAGGCGTCCGCGTCAGGCGGCCGCGGTTCGAACGGTCCTGTTCTCCGGATGACCGGCTCGAAGGCCGTATCGACGGCGAGGATGTGCTCGGCAGCAGCGCCGAGATCGGTGTTCACGGCCCGCGATACTAGCGTTCACGAGCCCGTCGCGGCTATGGTCGCGCGCGCCGCGGGCCTGTTAGCGTTCAGCGGCACGCGATGAGGTATTCGCCCGGCGACTGCGTCGACAACCGTTACGAGGTCCGCAGCTTGCTGGGCGAGGGCGCCATGGCCGAGGTCTATCGTGCGTTCGATCGCCACACCGAGCGCGACGTGGTGCTGAAGCTCCCGCACCTCGCGATCGGCGGTGACCTGGGCGCATTTCGCCGCTTTCGGCACGAGATGCAGATGGCTCAGGGCCTGGACCACCCGGGCCTGCAGCGTATCCTCTCACCTCCGAACGCGCCCTACATGGTCCTCGAGCACGTCGACGGCGAATCGCTGCGCACGTATCTCACGCGAAATGGTCCGCTGAGCATCGAGCAGGCCGTCGGCATTGCACTCCAGCTCGCGCGAACGCTGGAGTACGTGCATGCCCGCGGCATTGTGCACCGCGACGTCAAGCCGGAGAACATTCTTTTTCAGCCACCCGATCGGGTCACGTTGACCGATTTCGGCATTGCGGAGCGCAGCAGCGGCCGTACGTGGTGGCGTGTCGCACGCCTCGAGAATGCAACCGGAACGCCTGACTACATGGCGCCCGAGCAGGTACGCGGCGAGCGCTCGGATGCGCGTACGGATGTGTATGCGCTCGGCAGCGTGCTCTACGAATTGCTTACGGGTGTGGTGCCGTATCCGGCGAGCATGGCGAGCATGGAGAGCAACGAACCACGACTCGTGCGACGCCTCCGGCCGGAGGTGCCCGCAGCTCTCGAAGCGGTGCTGTACCGCGCCGTGCGCCGTCGGCCCGCGGAACGCTACCAATCCATGTCAGAGCTTGCGCACGATCTGGAGCACCTGGACCGCATTGCAATTCCGAGGGAATATGCGCCAGACGAGCCGCCACCGAAGCCAATCGGCGATCTCCCGCCCTGGCGGACGACCCTGGTGCTGCTGGCGCTTGTGCTGCTCGCGCTACTGGCAATCGGCGTGCTCGCGCAGATGGCGCATCATGCGCCGCCGCACTGACGCTTATTGAATCTTTGAGCCCGGCGTTGGCGTCATACGCGAGACTTTGATCAGCTCGCGATCGATCATCTCGGGCACGCGCGGACCGAGCGTGTTCTTCCAGTGGTCGCTCTCGTACACCTCTCTGTACAGGCGCTCGCGTTCCGCTTCATTCTCGAAACGCCGGATCCAGACAAACAGATCTTCCTCCTGCTCACCGACCCAGCTACCCAGGATGTGCATGCCTTTGGAGGTCTGGAACGGGATGACCTGTTCCTCCATGAAGCGGACCCAATTGTCGCGCTGGCCCGGACGCATTCGATATTGCCTCAGCTCGAACAGCATGCCGTCATTGAACCCCCACTGGCGAAAACGCGAAGCACACCTTGCCGGTGCTGGCGGTCTCGGCCAGGCGGAAGGCTTCTTCACCTTCGTCGATCGAAAACCGGTGCGTGACCACCTGACTCGGCGCAATCTGCTTGCGCCTCAAGAAGCGCCAGATCTCCTCGTACTGTGTAATCGGAAACGCGCTCGTCCCAAACAACACCAGCTCACGATGCACCACCGCGCTCAATGAGGTGCGCAGCTCGGTGCTGCCGAGTCCGACGAGCGCTGCCTGACCGAGAGGCCGCATCAGCTCGGGAATGGCCTGATAGGCCGCAACAGCACCGGACGCCTCGAACAACTTGTCCACACCGCGCGGGTAGCAGGCGCGCACCTGTTCGCCGATGGGCGCGGCGGTCGGATCAAAGGTGCGCACCGCTCCGAGCCGCTCCGCCAAGGCGCGACGTTCGGGTGACGGATCGATCCCGATGACTTCGGCGCCGAAGCGGCTGCCGAAGAGTGTCGCCAAGAGGCCGACTGGCCCAAGCCCCGAAACGGCCAGCACGTCCTCGCCGCTCGCGCCCAGCCTCGTCAGGGGGTAGTACGCCGTACCGCCCTGACACGCGACGATCGCACCGTCTTCCAGTGTGAAGTCGTCGGGCACCTTCAACAGATATTGCGCCTCGACCACCATGTATTCGGCGTCGGCGCCGTCGGCGCTGCCCGGGCCCACGCCGTACGAGCCCCGACGATCGACGCATACGTTGCTGTGGCCCGTGCGGCAGAACTCGCACCGGCCACACACCTGTCGAAAGTAGGCCGTGACACGGTCGCCGACGGACCAGCCGCTGACGTCCGATCCAACTTCGGCGATCACGCCCGCCGGCTCGTGGCCTGGAACGCGGCCGTTCTCCACGAACCCAGAGCTGGGATGCGGTTACAGGTGCAGGTCGCTGCCGCAGATGCCAGCGGCTTTCATCTGAATGAGGACTTCGCCGCGACCTGGCCGCGGGTCCGGTCGCTGCTGGACGGCGGCCTGCCGCTCGCCGACATAGCGCATTGCTCGCACGTATTTCAGCCTACCCGAAGCGTTCGCCTGGATCGCGGCGACTCATAAGCAGCGCTGTTGTAAAGCATCGTCAGTAGCGAGCACTTGCGCCTTGAATGTCGCCGTAGTGCATTGCTAACGTACGCGGCGCCATGCCACGCGAACGCTCGGGCCGCCGCACCGAGCTCGAGCAGGAGCGCGAGCTGCTTCAGCGCATCATCGACCGCATGCCGGTCATGATCACCGTCTACGAGCCGAGCACACGCGTGCTGCGTCTGAACCCGGAGTTCGAACGGGTCACCGGCTGGTCAGCCGCCGACGCCCAGAACGTCGATCTCATGGAGCAGGTGTATCCGGACCCGGCATACCGCGAGCAGGTGCGCGAGTACATGGAATCGGTTCACGCCGGCTGGCGCGAAATCTCGATGAGGACCCGCTCGGGTGAGCTGGTCGAGACATCCTGGGCAAACCTGCACCTCTCGGACGACACGCGCGTCGGGATCGGCCTGGACATTCGCGAACGCAAGCGGTTGGAGGACCTGCAAAAGGAGTTCATCGCCAATATCACTCACGAGCTGCGAAACCCACTCACGTCGATTCGCGGGCTAGCTCAGATGATGCGACGACGCGAGAGCTACGACTCGCGCGCCATCGAGCTGATCTTGACACAGACGCGCGCGCTCGAGCGGCTCGTGGAAGACCTGCAAGACGTCGCGCACTTCGAGCGCAGCGGGCTCGGACTGAACATCCAGAAGATGGACCTGCTCGTGCTCGCGCGCGAAGCCGTTGACGAAGCTCGGGCGACCTCTGAACAGCACAGGATCACGCTCGACGCTTCCGAGGAGCCGCTTGTTGGCGTGTGGGACCCTGAGCGGCTGAGTCAGATCTTTCGCAACCTGCTGGGCAATGCGATCAAGTACAGCCCGGAGGGTGGGGTGATCGTCGTGCGCATTCGATCCTTCGAGGCCATCGCCGAGGTCGCAATACAGGACAGTGGGCTGGGCATTGCGCCGGAGGACTTGCCGCGGTTGTTTCAGCGGTTCTCTCGCGTGACACCCTCGGCCACGGGAGTGCACGGCCTCGGGCTTGGCCTGTACGTGACGCGCGAGCTGGTTGAGGCCCACGGCGGATGGATCCGCGCGGAGAGCGAGGGCCCCGGCCGTGGGAGTACGTTCAGGTTCACGCTGCCCCTGGACTGACGGGCTCCGCCTCGAAAGGCGACGGTCCCCGTCGTGCTTCACACCTGCGCTGAGGCGTAGCGCACCACCTGTCCACGCAGGGCAGCGGCGGTTTCCTCGGGTCGGGTCGGGTTCACGGGCATGCCGGATCCCAGCTCGAATCCAGCCGCGATCGCCAGACGCGGGACGATGCGGACATGCCAGGTGAAATACTCTCGATTTTCTTCTCCGATTGGCGCGCTCTGGAGCACCGCGTTGTAATCCGGATCATCGAGCTCCTCGGCGAGCGCGCGGAGCACGTTCCGCAGTACCGGCGCCAGCTCGTCCAGGGTCGGGTCGCTCGCGTCGCCGAAGCACGCCTGCGGCATACGAGGCATGATCCATGTTTCGTAGGGGGCTCCGGCCGCCCACGGCTGGAACGCGACAAAGCGTGCCGTCTCGTGGATGATGCGCCGGCCGTCACGCAGCTCACGATCGAGCACATCGACATATAGAGAGGAGCCCATATCGTCGAAGTGGTCCATCGCCACGTCGAGACGATGACGGACCCCCACGGGGACGACTGGGGCGGACACGATCTGCGAATGCGGATGAACGAGTGATGTTCCGGCCGCCGCTCCGTGATTCCGAAAGACAACGATGATGCCGTTGCTGGTGGCGTTCCGAAGCGCTATGTAGCGCGAGCGATAGGCTTCCAGGACGCCACGCACGCCGGCGTCGTCCAGACGAGCAAGGTCAGCTGAGTGGTCCGGAGATTCGATGATGACTTCGTGGTGTCCGGCGGAGGCCATCGAGACGAAGCCGGCTGGACTGACGAGCCGACGCGGGCTGCCGTCGGGGCTCATCATCGGAAACTGATTGGGGACGACGCGTACGCGCCAACCACCACCGGGCGCGTCGAGCCGCCAGACCTCGGTGGGCGTCTTATCTTCATGTCCCGATTCGAAGGGGCAAGTCCCATCACCGACCACCTGCTGTGGCTTCGGTACATCGTGGGGTCGCTGACTCCGTTTTGGGGCCACAACCACCCACGCGCGCGTGAATGGATCCTGGCGTAATTCGGAGCCGGCCCTGACGTATGCGGCCGTCCGTGGTGCCGGACGCGGTGCGGGCTCTATGCGTGAGGGTGCCGATGGCGCCGCCAGTGCGGCTTGGGGCGCAGGCGTCGGCCGAGCTTGCGGACTGGCCGCACGTCCACTCAGCAACGACGCGTACAGGCGGAGCTCGTCCGCAATCAACCGCGTCAGCAGGAATCGCTCGCGCACGACTTCCCGGCCGCGCGCGCCCAACTCCCGCGCATCGTCCGGGTGCTCGAGCAGCCACAACGTCCGATCCGCGCACCCCTCCACGTCGTCGACCAGGAATCCGCCGCTGCCATCTGGCAACTGGAGTGGGATGCCGCCGGCGCGGCCGGCCACGACCGGCGTGCCTTTCCAGAGGGATTCGGAGACTACCAGTCCGAATCCTTCCCGAATGGACTTCTGAATAACCACTTGAGAGAGTCTCTGGAACGCATTGACCTCGATGTTTCCGACTCCCGTCAGATTTGTGAAAACGTGCACGTCGCTGTCATCCTTGCTCGTCTGCTGGATGTCCTGGTAGACGTGCCAGCCTTCCGGGTCGTCGAGCGCCATCGAGCCAACGAGCGCGAGCTGGAGGGCTGGCACGCGCTGCTTGACCAGTCGGTACGCGGCAATGACTCCGAGAGGATCCTTCCACGGATCGAAACGGCTGACCTGCGTGACGAGCGGCCGGTCGACGTCCACTCCGATCCAGCGCAGGATTCTGCGCGCGGGGCCGAGCTCCAGGTCCAGGTTCTTCGGGCTTTCCGGATCGATGGCTGGTGGAATGATCTCGACACGCGCGACGGGCTGGTCCGGAGGAACGAAGTCGGCCATGGTGAACACCGTGGCGTCATAGCCTTCGAGGAACTGGCGCAGGAATGCCCAGGTGGATGGGTGGGGCTCCGACGTGTCGATGTGGCAGCGCCAGATCCAACGCGCATTGCCGCGACCATGCAGCTGCAAGACGGCCAACGGTTGCGGGTCGTGAACGACGATCAGGTCGTACTCCTTTTGCAGGAGGTGGGCGTTGCGCGTCGAGATGGACAGATAGGTCTCGCGTTCGGCGGGCGTGAGGTCGCGCGGAGCGCCCTGCAGGCCGTTGTGAATGGCCTTGGTCACGGAAAAGAAGGCGTCGTCGCCCGTGATGAGGCCCCAGGTCACGTCGAGGCCGAGGTCGCAGAGCAGGGGGATTTCGGAGCGCAGGATCTCGGCGACGCCGCCGCCGTACGGCGTGGCGTTCAGGTGCAAGACGCGGGCGCCGCTCAGCGGCGCGGCGAGTCGCCGCAGCTCGGCGATCGCGTCTGCCCCCGCACTGGCGGAATAGGTCTCGATAGATTGGCAGCCGACGTGGACGGTCTGGAGCATGCTAGCGCCGATTATGGGCCAGGCAGAGGGGGGCGGAGGGGGGAGTAGGTCGGAACGCCAGACGGAATTGCACGTCTGGAATGGTGCACGGGGACTCAGGTGCGAACCTACTTGCCACGCCCGCGCTGCACTGCTGGCCCGTCTCGTGCGTTCTCCGCCAGCGCGGCGCGCGATGGAAACTGCCCCTGGCAAAGCAACACAAGCTTCGGCGCCGCCAGCGGGCCCCGCGCAGCCCGCGCCGGAACTCGAGGACAACTGCCAGGGCCCGAATCAGCCTCGCGCCGGCTGGGCAGCAGCCTTCGAACCACTGCAGGAGCCGCTGTTCCGCGTCCTCTGG
>JAFAPL010000367.1 GCA_019247135.1 Chloroflexota bacterium
GCGGATCGTCATAACGCCAGACCCGCACGGAATCGCCCGCACCGGCGACCGCGAGTCGGCCGTCTGGCGCGAAGGCCAGCGCGCTGATCATGCTTGGGGTCGCGGGCTCGAGCACGGAGCACGCACCCGGCTCGGACCTGGGAACAACGAGGCAGTTGCCGCTTGAATCCCAGACGGTCGCGTTCCCGTTTTTGTAGCCAGCAGCGATACGGAACTGGTCCGCGATGACCCCGGCCGCCACCGCGGTGACGGTCTGGTCCGACGACTGACTGAGAAAGTCGACAGCCTGACTCGCAGGTCGCACGTCCTGGAGGTGCAGGGCCCCGGCTGGACAGCCACTGCCAGTGGCATGATCGGCACAGCCGGGCACCGGGAGACTGTTCGCGTCGATGCGAACGGTGATCGCATTGAATCGGTCGCCCGTCGACGGCGTTACATCCGGCCCCTGAATGTCCCTGTGCAAGTCGAGCAGCGCGACCCCGCCTGTCATCGGTACGGCAACCCGCCCACCAGAACTCAACGGGACGATGCTTTGCACGGAGTCCCACGTCGATGGGACCGGTGCGCCCGAAGCCCTGGTCGGCTGACCAGTCGCCTCGGCTCCAGTGGGTACCGGGTCGAAGTACTGCAACTGCGCCGCATCGTCGGACGTACACGTCTTGAGGGAGCACGCGGCCGAAGCGACGGCTATGAGACTCTGGTTCAGGGCGACCCGGGCAACAGGGCCGCCCGACCTTGCACGCCTGGCCAGGATTCGCGACGGCTGGCGCGCGTCGACGATGACGATGGACGCACCATCAGCCGAAGCCATCGCGAGCTGAGTGCTGTCGGCGCTGAACCATGGGCCACTCGCGCAGGCCGCACTTCCGCAGTCCTGCGCAAGCAACTGTGTCGTGGGTACGCTGCCTACGATCGCGCCAGTCTCGCTTGCGCGGACCGTGAGCGTGCAGGTCGTGTTGGAATCATCCGAGGGCGCACAGGGGTCGGCGAGGAGCTGTCCGTCGGGGCTGAGCTGACTGGTGGGCGAGAGTGTCGGCAAACGGACGGTGCTGCTGGCGCCGGTCGCGAGGTCCCAGGTGTGGATGCCCTCTCCATCGAGCGAAGCCAGGACGTCGCTCCCATCGGCGGTCGCGCGGAAACGGAGTGCCTGGAGTGTCTGCCCGCGCATTTGCAAGAACCTCTGGGGTGTCCCAGATTCGCGCGGGGCCAACGGTAGCCCATCCTGTGTGCTCAGGACACCGAGCCGGTATCCGTCACGGGTAGGGAGTCCGAAAGCGGCACGCGTGTGCGTGGCGTTGAGCGCCAGGGCCGTCACTTTGCCCAGCGCGGGGCCAGGGTACGCCTCGGAGAGGTCGAACCGATCCAACTTGTTCAGAGTCTGCGAATCCCAGATGACGATCTGCGCCGCGCTGGCTCCACTCGGGTCCTGGGCGACGCCTGCGAGCAGTGCGCCATCCGGACTGGCAACGATCGTCGTGACGGATTGATCCGTTCGCAACAGCGCGGTGATCTGGCGGTTGCGCTCGAGGGCGCTCAGCAAACTGAAGCGCGCATCGGCGTTCTCGGCTTCGTTGCCGAGGCCGACCAGTCCGCTAACCAGGCTCAGGGGCGCGCCGGGTTTGTCGGGCTGCTCTCCCAGAGCGGCGAGCGCGATGAGGAGCTGCGCGGCCGGATCGTTGGCGTGCAGGTCAGCCTGGCTTGCGAGCTGCTCAGCGTGCGCGCTGCGCGCCTCTGCAGCCAGTTGAAGCGTGTGGACGTAGACAACTGCAAAGGCGAGGAGGATACCGACCGCGACGGACGTAATCGCGCCCCACTTCAAGAGCGCCAGCATGAGCTTGTGACGCCGCACGGCGGCGTGGCTGCGGGCGAGGAACTCGCGTTCGGCGCGGCCCAGATACGGATCGTCCTCGTCAACCGTGTCGAGCAGCTTTTCGCCCCACAGCGCGTCGCTGGTTCGGTCGTGCTCCAACCAGCTCCGGGTGGCTGTCTGCAGCTGACGCCGCCGTGCCTGGCTGAGGCGCACGTCGACCAACCACCCGTCGAGCATCGGCCAGTTGCGCGCCAGCCCCGCGTGGACGACTTCGACCCATGTCTCCTCGGCTCCTTCGGCCGAACAGCGCACCAGTCGCCCCGCAACCAGCGCCGCCAGTGCGCGCTCGAACGCGCCATCGTCCCCGACCTTCTGGCGTAGAGCCCCCAGCGGCAGCCGCAGCATACGGATCTCGGAACCCTCTTCCGGTACCACCAGCTCGAGCAGGATCGATTTGAACGCGGCCTGCGCGGCTGGATCCTCGGCCAGTTGGTCGAACTGTTGCTGGGCGATCCTGGCGAGGGCCGCGCCAGCATTGGTCCGGCGCCGCCGCGGATCCCACATCAAGGCGTCGTACGCCGCGGCCGAGATGGTGAAGCCGTCGCGTTTGTCCCAGAGGTGGGCCAGGACGAACTGGAGCAGCGGCGGCGACACGGGCACGCCAACGAGCGCTCTCACCAGGTCCTCGACGATGTCGGGATCGAACGTGACCCCGACCAGGTCCGCCGGGCGCACGATCGCGGCACGCAGTTCGGCCGTGCCGAGGTCGGGCACATCGAAGCTGGCCGACTCGCTCAGCAACGCGTCCGCGGCGTGGTAGGCCGGATCGACGGGGTCGTCGGTGCGCGTTGCGACGAGGGCGCAGGGGACGTCATCGCGCGTGATCAGCTGGATAAGGCAGTCGATGAAAGCCTGGCGATCGTCGTCCAGCACCTCGCCCGGCCCGGGCAGCACGTCCTCGAGCTGATCGACGACGAGCAGGCTGGGGCCCTGGTCCTGCAGCAGGTCACCAAGCTGGCGCGGACTGACGCGCAGGACGGCGGCGGCTTCCGCGGCCCACTCCTCGGCCATGCCCGCCGCGGGATCGTCGGGCGATGGTGCGAGCGCCAGGGCGAGGCTGTGCAATGGCCGCCGCCCGGGCACCACCGGGCCGAGGTAGCGCCAGCGATCGCTGCCCGGCAGAGCGCCTGAACGCAGCGCAGGCACGAGGCCGGCCCGCACGATGGACGACTTCCCGCTGCCACGCGGGCCGGTCACAACGACGAAACGACCGCGCACAAGTCGCGCACACAGGTCCGCCACGACTTTGTCGCGACCAAGGAAGTAGTCGCGAGTGGTGTCGTCGAACGGCGACAAGCCCGGAAATGGGCAGACCACCGACGGCGGCCGCGATGGCGGGTTGAACGGATCGAGCTGCGTCTCGGGCGGGTGGCGGCGTGCGCGATACAGCGCCGCCGTCCAGTAGTCGACGATGCCCTGGGCTGCCGTCCGCGATTGCTCGTCGAACAGCACGCTGCCCGTGCGCGCCGCTGCGCGCAGGAATTGCTCGATCTCGCTCAGCGCCTGGGCAGATGGATTGTTGCGATCGAAGCTCGTCCGCAGCTCGCGGTGTTTCAGACGTAGCGCCGCGAGCGAGGGATAGAGCGGTTCCGTGGGTGCGGACTCAACGATCATGAGGCACCCCCAGCCTGACGAATGCCGATGACGAGGGCATCCAGCCGCCCGCTGAGCGGGCCCAGACGGATCAACAGCGTGCGCAGGTTCGAGTCCACGTTGAAGAAGCGCACCGTCGCGTTGCTTTCGCACTGACTGAATGCCTCGCGCAGCGGGGCGTCCAGCTTGTCCCCGATCGACTGGCGGACGTCCACCAACGCTTGCACGCGCTCGAGACTGGCCTGCAGCAACTCCTGGTCGTCGGTCGGCCCTTTGCACAGCTCGCGGAGCGCCGCGCTGATCTGGGGCCAGGTGGCCATGAAGCCTTCCACATCGTCCTCATCGGTGAGCAACGCGTCGGCATCCGCCAGGTCAGGCTCGAGCTCTTGCCAATCTCTATGCTCAGCCAGGGCCCGGTCGAGCGTTGCCTTGAGGTGCTGGGCGGCCACGGCCGCTCGTGCGACGAGCGCACGGGCCGGCGAATCGCTCGGGACGACGAGCGGCGCAGCGACGCGTAACGCCTCCGACACCTTGTCGAGTCGCAAGCCCTCCGCCGACTGCATCATCAGCACGTTCAGTTGTGTCGGGTACACGTTGAGCACAGTCGCGAGCCGATCCAGCGCCCGTCGCACGATCGTCGGCCGACCGCTGCTCACGCCTGACCGAAGCTCAGCCTCGCAGCCGACAAGCTTCGCGACCCAGCCCAGGTTGTCGTCGTGCGGTCGCCGCTGGGCGACCGCCTGGATGTCCATGACGTGCTTGCGGGCCGCGTCGGAGTCGCGCTGCATGACCGTCAGCACGTCACGATCGGTCATGTCGCGAAGCTGGAATCTGAGCGGCCTGAAGCAAAACACGCGCAGCTCGTGCAGCCGGTCGTGCAATAGCTTGTAGTCAGTGAACGCTTCGAGCTGTTGGATGCATGCCCCGAAGTCGGTCGCGTACGGGACAAGGGCATGGGCCACGCTCGGCACACCGAGCAATGGCTCGACCCCGCGTTCCAGCGCCGCGATCAGCTGCTCGTCGGAGGCCGCGGTGAGGTCGTCCGTCTGCGGCACGAGGACGTTGCTGACCACCACCGTCTCGCTCCGTTGGGTCGAGCCGTCGGGTGGCGCGCCCACCGCGTGCGCTGGCGCGCGCTCAGGCGACCGCGTAGCTCCGGTGCGAAATGTGAAAAACCGCGCCTCGGTATCGTCGACGGCGCGCAGGTACAGGACGGGGCAATACCACTGCTGATCCTGACGCAGTCCCGTGCGCGCCCACGCCAGGGCATCGACCACGGAATCGCCATTGGCCAATCCGCGGTACAGCGCCTGGGCGAACGTCGTCGCCTGATCTGCGAGGATGTCCAGCTGCATGGCTACGACGGCTGGGACGTTTGCCTTATTTAGTCTTTGGGCAATGCCGCTGAACGCCGAGCCACCACTCGCCAGTTGGGCCGAGCGACAAGCGCTCACGACAACCATGCGTAGAGCGCAGCCTTCGTCGCCCATGACTTTGCCGATCTTGTCGGCGAAGTCTTCGGCACTGACGAAATCCACGTTCTGGCTGGGGCCCTCCCAGGCGAGATAGCCCTGGGCCGTGTCTTCGAGCATGTCCCGCCCGCACGCGGGATTGCGGCACACAGGCGCCCGCCGCGGGCTGACCATGCGACAAGCGGCGCAGCGGCGGCCGAACACGCCGTGCCCGTCGAAGTGGATCACGTGTGGCGCCCGTGCACGGCGGTGCGTTTGCAGATAGTTGAAGAACTCCTCCACGGTCGGGCGGGGCAGGAAATCGACCTCCAATTCGTTGATGGAAGTGATCGCCTGTATTTCCGCCTCGCCCAGGTCGGACACGTCGCGCGGTCGCGGCGCGATGAGCAGCACGCGCAGGCGATCGACCTCGACCGGCTGCCACGACGCGATATGGCGCGGATAGTTCAGCCGACGGCTCAGCGTGCCCCGGCTGCCACGGAACAAGAAGTCCTCGTCGAAGTGCAGCAGCTCCCAGGGCAGCGCGCCAACGGTCCCGTCATTGGCATCGAACTGGATCTCGACTGGCAACGTCGCATTGAGCGCCTCGTAAGCGCTCTTGAACACGTAACCAGCTTGCTGATTTGGCGGCAGAAGGCTCGCCATGAGCCGCTGGCCAACCTGCCGCCGCAGAGCTGTCGAGGCAACCAATCCGTCATCACCCGACGGGATAACCAGTTCTGCTTGCCGCAGAAATGCGTCCTCGGCGTCGAGGTAATCGTCCGCGTTGTATGCCTCTCGATTGAGCAGCTTCAGAACGGCGGGCAGGCCAAACTCGGCGTCAAATGGGAGTTTCGTGTGGGCCCAGCCGCTCGATTCGCCGAACCGCGCCCAGCCATGAAGCTGGTCGTCTTGACGGCTCAGCTCGAGGACAAGCCTGTCCATGTGTGCTCACCGTGCTGCTGGAGCCGCCCGCGGCGCCCTTGCCTGTGACGATCAGACCTCGCGTTGCGACCGACCGTCGATCCCCTTGCTCGTGTGCTCGACAATTTCTTTCTTCCAGTTGTCCCAACGTGGGTCCTTCATCAATTCCGCGAGTCGCTGGTCGTGGTTCAGCACCGGCTCGAGCCGAACCTTGACCGTGTGGACGTCGTCACGTTTGGCACTTCCCCCAAGTTGGACGACCTGCACATTGAGGCCGCCATTGGCCTGGCGCGTTACGCCGACCTGGATTTGCAGTTCCACCTCTTCGACCATGAGCAGCTTCGGCGCGTTCACGGATTCGGCTTCGGGCTGCATCAACTCAGCGCGCACCTGCGCAATGAAGTCAGCTAACCCGATCGAATCAGGCATTTGTTTCGCCCCCTCCGTGCCGGCTTCCCCCCTCTGCATCGGGCACGACGATGCGCCGGCTGAGGATAACACCAGCCGACATGTATCACAATCGCGCTACAAACGTGCATCCAGATGGATGAACGCTGCGGTGCCCCAGTTTTGGCGGAGCGGCGAATCAGGTCTTGCGGATTGTCAGACCACCCAGGGGGATGAAGTTGCCTCTCGCCTGGAACGCGAGAACACTGACCTGGCGCGCGACCTCGCCAGCAACGCTCGTGATTGCTTGCGCCGCCGGAGAATCCGGATCGGCCATGACCACGGGCTGACCCTCGTCACCACCCGACCGTACATTCGGCTGAAGCGGAATGTGGCCGAGGAACGGCACGTCGAAGGCGCGCGCGATGCGTTCGCCGCCACCTCGCCCAAACAGCTCGTGGCGCTCGGAACAGTTCGGGCAGATGAAATAACTCATGTTCTCGATGACGCCAATCACTGGCACCTCGAGCTGTTTGAACATCGCCATGCCCTTCGCCACGTCCTGGAGTGCTACGTCCTGGGGGGTCGTGACAATGACCACACCCGAGAGCGGGATCAGCTGCGCCAGGCTGAGCGGCGCGTCACCTGTGCCAGGCGGCAGGTCGACGACCAGGTAGTCCAGGTCGCCCCACTCGAAGTCGCGCAGGAACTGCTGGATCGCTCCATGGACCATTGGTCCGCGCCAGATGACCGGCTTGCTCTCGTCCAGGAAGAAGCCGATCGAGACCAGCTTGATGCCGTAACGCACGACCGGCTCGATGCGGCCCTGTTCGCCACGTACGTCGGGTTTCTCTTTCAGGCCCATCATCAGTGGAACGTTCGGGCCATACATGTCCGCGTCGAGCAATCCCACGCGAGCCCCGGTCTGTGACAGAGCGACCGCCAGGTTGACGCTGGTTGTGCTCTTGCCAACGCCGCCCTTGCCTGAGGCGACGGCCACCACGTTCTTCACTCGCGGGATCAACGGCGTTTGCTGACCCTGGCCGCGGGCGGCCGCGGTACTGGCGGTCATCGTGACCTGGACATCCGTCACCCACGGCAGGTTGGCGACCGCCATGCGCGCATGGTTCTTCAGCTCGTCTTTGACAGGGCAAGCGGGGGTCGTGAGATTGACGTTGAACGCGACCGCGCCGTTCGGCTCGATTTGCACATTCTGGACGAAGCCGAGCGAGACGATGTCGCGGTGGAGGTCGGGGTCGCGCACGACCCGCAGCGCGTCGAGGACCTCCTGCTCGCGGGTGGACACAGCCATACGTTGCCTAAATGCTAGTGGATTGGTCGGATTTTCGACGCCATTCCGCTAGCTGTGGACGTTGGCTGGTTCGGGCGCCTCGGCCCAGGACTGGCGCATTGCCTTCTTGTCGAACTTGCCCACACTCGTTTTCGGAAGCTCCGCGACCACCACGTACCGATCTGGCAGCCACCATTTCGGGAAGTGCTGCGAGAGATACTCCATGAGCTCATGCTCCGTCAGCGAGTCGCGCGCGTCGGCGCGCGGCACGACGCAGGCCATCGGGCGCTCGGACCAGCGCTCGTCCGGCATGGCGATCACGGCCGCTTCCAGGACCTTCGGGTGGGCCATCAAGGCGTTTTCCAGCGCTACGGATGAGATCCACTCGCCGCCGCTCTTGATCACGTCCTTGGCGCGATCGGCGATCTCGATATAGCCGTTGGGGTGAATCATGGCGATGTCGCCCGTGCGGAACCAGCCATCATCCGTAAACGAGCCAGAGCCGCGCTCGTCGTTGTAGTAGCTGGCAGCGACCCAGGGGCCGCGCGCGACGAGCTCGCCCATTGTTTCGCCATCCCACGGGGCCTCATCACCCATGGCGTCGACTATCCGAAGCTCGACACCAGGAACAGGGAGACCCTGAAACGCACGGTGCGCGAGCTGGGTGGACCGATCGGCGGTCGTGAGCTCCTCTCGCACACGGGAGATCGTGCCAATCGGTGTGAGCTCGGTCATGCCCCACGCGTGGAGAATGTTCAAGCCGACTTTGTCGTAGGCCTCGATGAGGCTGCGCGGCGCAGCCGATCCGCCGCACGCGATCCGCGTGACCGTGCTCAGGTCGTACTTGCCCGCTTGCAGGAGCGGCAGCGCTCCGATCCAGATGGTCGGGACACCGGCGGCGAGGGTGACCTTTTCGTCCTGGGCAAGCTGCAGCACATTGTCTGGCTGCATCGAATTGCCCGGAAACACCTGTTTGGCACCCGCGAAAGTGGCCGAGTACGGCAGTCCCCACGCATTGGCGTGGAACATGGGCACGACGGCCATGACGGTGTCGCGCTCGGAGACAGCGATCGTGTCAGCGAGACACGCGCCAAAGGAGTGCATCGTCAGGGCGCGGTGGCTGTAGGCAACGCCTTTGGGGTTGCCCGTCGTGCCCGACGTGTAACACATCATCGCGGCTTCGTTCTCGTCCAGGCGCGGAAACTCGCAATGAGCGGCAGCACCCTGCAACAAGGCCTCGTAGTCCAGTTCGCCACCAGCATCGTTGTCACAGCCGTCGTCCATCACGACGATCTTCTCGACCGACTCGAACGTGGGCAACAGTCTGCGGACGGCGGGCAGGAGCGAAAGGTCGACGAACAGGAAGCGATCAGCCGCGTGGTTGACGATGTATGTGAGCTGATCGTCGAACAGACGGATGTTGAGCGTATGGAGCACGCAGCCGAGCATCGGCACGGCGAAGTACAGCTCCAGGTGCCGATGGTGATTCCACGCGAACGTCGCCACCCGATCGCCTGGTTGGAGGCCCAGACCCGTCAAAGCGTTGGCCAGACGATGCACGCGCTGCCCGAACTCGGCGTACGTATACCGGTGGGCGCCAGTGACGCCACCGGTGACGATCTCACGGTCCGGGAACAGCCGTGTGCCACGCTCGAAGATCATCTGGAGCGTGAGCGGGTAATCCATCATCGTGCCGCGCATCTGCGTCTGAACCTCCCCTTATGCGTGCGCTCGAGGCGACTAGTGGACGGCCATCGTACCGCTCGAGTGTTGCCTCAACGCGTCGAGAACCTCCTCGGCGGTTGGTAGTCGCGGCGGATCAGGCACGTCCCAGCGGTAGATGATGGAACCGTCGCGGTCGACAACCAACACGGCGCGGCGAAGCACGCCTCTCATGCCTGAGGGACTGTCGTAGATCAGGCCATACGCGTTGCCGAACTCGCGATTGAAGTCACTCAGAAGAACGACGTCGTCGGGCAGCTTGAGCTGGGCACGCCAGGCGTCGTGGGCCCAGGTGGAGTCGACGCTGATGCCGTAGACCTGAGCGCCGAGATTGCGGAACTGCTCGATCTTTTTTCCGAACTCGGAAAGCTCGTTCGTTCAACCCGGGCTGAAATCGAAAATGTAGGTGAGCAGCACGACGGGGCCGCGCTGCAGCGCGTCCGAGAGGCGGACAGTCTCCTTGCCGCGGACGGGGAGCTCGAAATCCGGTGCCTTATCGCCACGTTTCAGATTGGGCATGGCGCTCGGAATTATGACACTCTCAAAGTCCGGGTCGGGGGAGGCTGCGCCCCCCCGCACCCGTTCGCTCCGTTCCGTCGCTCTCTTCCGGGGCGACCCCCCGCGTACGTGCTGCCGCTGCTCGCAGTGTTGCGTCGCTCGTGGCGCGCGCGTGCTGTCGCTCGGCGGCGAGATAGGGCAGGACGAGCGGCAATGTAGACAATAGTTGTCAGCGCGAAACGCCCCTGATAGCCTCCGAGGCAGGTTAGCCAGCGTTTTGAGGTTGCTCTGGGGGGAGGGCGGATCGTGCAATCGTGGCGCGGCGTGGCGCTCGCGGAGGCCGTCTGAAGACGTCCAACATCTTGTTGGCCGTGCTGGTGCTCGCTGCGCTCGTCGCACTCGCGATTCCGTTCGTGGCGAGCGGGTTCCAAACCCTCGAGTTCGCGTACGCACTGATCTTCGCCATCGCCATTCTCGGCCTCAACCTGCTGACCGGATTCTCAGGCCAGATCTCCCTGGGTCACGGCGCCTTCATGGCTATCGGCGCGTTTACGACGGCCATCGGCGTGCACACGTTGAAGTGGCCGTACGCCGCAACCATCCCGCTCGCGGCGCTTCTGTGTGCCGCGCTCGGGTGGATCATCGGCATCGCCGCGGGACGGCTGGAGGGGATCTACCTTGGCCTCGCGACGTTCGCGCTCGGAGTCGCGACGCCCGACATCCTCAAAAAGCAAACCTCCCTGACGGGTGGCGTCAAGGGCATCACGCTTTCACCAGTGGTGTCGCCGATTCCAGCGTTGAGCGACGACCAGTTCTTTTACCTCCTTTGCCTGTTCATCACCCTCGTGTTGTTCCTGCTGGCACGCAACATTCTGGGCGACCGGACCGGCCGAGCCTGGCGCGCCGTCCGCGACGGCGAGCTGGCGGCGTCGGCGTTCGGGGTCAATGTCGGGTACTACAAGGCACTCGCGTTTGCGCTCAGCGCCGCCTACGCGGGCATCGCGGGTTCGCTGTATGGGCTGGCCACGGCGTTCGTCAGTACCGACGCATTTCCGTTCCAGCTGTCGATTGCGCTGCTCGTGGGCGCGGTGGTGGGCGGTATCGGGACCATCGGCGGCGCGCTGATCGGCGGATTACTGAATGAGTTCTTACCTATTTATTCGCAACAGCTGCTGTTGCCCGTGAGCAAGCCGCTCGCCAACGCGGCGCCGGGGGCAGTGCAGGGCCTATTGTTGCTGATTGTGCTCGGGGTCGCGCGAGGTGGCGTCGCGGGTCTGCTGAGCGACGCGTATCGACGCATTGGTGCAGCGAGGGAGTCAAGCGAGCGCGCGTCGGCGGCGCTCGGCGAGGAGGACGAGGCGCCGGCACCGGCGACCCCGAGCCCTGTGTAGCGACGTTTTCGGAAGGAGAGATTGCGCGTGAGATCCGCATCGATTCGAACGGTCTTGTTCGGGCTGTTCAGCGTAACCATCGCAGCCTGTTCGAGCGGGGCATCAACGCCCGCGGCACCCGCGGCCACAACGGCGCCGGCAGCGCCCGCGGCAACAACGGCCCCAGCGGCTGCCGCTCCCGCGGCAACGACAGCGCCAGCCGCGGCTGCGCCGGGCGCAACGCTTTCAGCAAGTGACGTGGGTGTGACCAAGGACACCATTCTGATTGGTGGAACCGATCCACTCAGTGGTCCAGCGGCAGCCTACGGCACGATCCCGAAGGCGGCCGACGCGTACTTCCACTACGTCAATGACAACGGCGGCGTCAACGGGCGCCAGATCAGCTACAAATACCTCGACGACGCCTACAACCCGGCCCAAACGGTGCCGCTCACCAAACAGCTCGTCGAACAGGACCAGGTGTTCATCATGTTCGGCGGTCTCGGCACCCAGTGCCAGACTTCCGTACGCGACTATTTGAACAGCAAGAAGGTCCCACAGGTATTTGTCGCAACCGGTGCAACGACGTTCTCAGCTGAATTCGACAAATTCCCGTACACCTACGGATGGCAGCCGGCGTACCAGGGTGAATCGCTGATTTACGCGCAGTACATCGAGAAGAATACGCCGAACGCAAAGATCGGCGTCATCTACCAGAATGACGATTACGGTCAGGATTACCTGGACGGCCTGACCAAGGGTCTGGGCAATAAAGCCGACGAGATGATCGTCGACAAGGAAGCCAACGATGTGGGCGCGCCTGACCTCAGCTCGCAAATTCTGAAGCTGAAGAACTCGGGCGCGGACACTTTGTTCGTCTTCGAAACGCCGTCGCCGGCCATCAAAGCCTTGGTGGCGACGTCGCAGGCAGGCTGGAAGCCGACCATCTATCTGAACTCGGTTGCGAACCCGGTGCCGTATGTCCAGGCGGCGCAGAAGGCGGCCGGCGATCCGTCGTCGGTCGACGGGATCGTCACCGTTGGCTATCTCAAGGACCCGGCAGATCCGGGGCAGGCCAATGACCCCGGCATCCAGCAATACAAGCAAATCATGAGCAAGTACTACCCGGACGGGAAGCCCGAAGACTCGTTCAACATCTACGGCATGGCCACGGCGTGGAGCATGGTCGACGCGTTGAAGAAGGCGGGCCCGAATCTTACGCGGCAGAATCTGCTCGAAACATTGAGCAACCTGAGCGAGACGGATAACCCGTTCGTTTACAGCGGGATACCCGTCAAGAACACGTCCAGCGATCACTACACGATTGCGCAGGAGTACGTCGCGAAGTACGACGCCGGCAGCTCGGTGTGGAAGCCGATCTCACAGCCGATCGACGTGCGGGGGCAGATCAAGTTCCCCTGACGTGCCGCCGCTGCTTTCGGTCGACAACCTGAGCATTCGCTTCGGCGGCGTCACCGCGCTCGACGACGTCTCGTTCGCTGTCGAGCGCGGTCAGATCGTCGGCCTGATCGGGCCGAACGGCGCAGGTAAGACGAGCCTCTTCAATTGCATCAGCCGCCTGTATCAGCCATCGGGCGGCAGTATTCGACTGGAAAACCAGGAACTGCTCGGGCTGCGAACGCACCAGGTGATCAAGCTGGGCATCGCGCGAACCTTTCAGAACGTGGCGTTGTTCGGGCGGATGAGCGTGCTGGACAACGTGCTTGTCGGCGACCACGCGCGCATCAAGTCGGGCCCTGTGTCCTCGGCACTGCGATTGCCAGCCGCGCAGATCGCTGAGCGTGAGGCGCGTGAACGCGCCCTGGCCGCCCTCGACGTGGTCGGCCTCCGGCACATGGCGCAGACGACAGCTGGGGCGCTGCCATTCGCGGTACAGAAACGGGTCGAGCTGGCGCGCGCGCTGGTGGCGCGACCGCAACTGCTCCTGCTCGACGAGCCCGCGGGAGGCTTGAACCACACCGAGGTGCGCGACCTCAGCAGGCTCATTCGTCGCGTGCACGCCGATTACGACCTCACGGTGCTCCTGGTGGAGCACCACATGAACCTGGTCATGAGCATCTCCGACCACGTGGTGGTGCTCAGCTTCGGACGAAAAATCGCCGAAGGTCCGCCTGACGTGGTCCGCAACAACGCGGCGGTTATCGAAGCCTATCTCGGAGCGAGCAATGCCGCTGCTTGAGCTGGGCGCGTTGATGGCTGGCTATGGCCATCGACGCGTTCTGCACGAGGTGGACCTCGCCGTCGACGAAGGGGAGATCGTCGCCATCCTCGGCGCTAACGGCGCGGGCAAGACGACCACCTTGCGGGCAATCTCCGGTGTGGTCCAGCGAGCGGGAAAGCTCCTGTTCAACGGAAGATCGCTGCTCGGCACGGGCCCGGCGGACGTAGCTCGGCTCGGGATCGCCCACGTACCCGAGGGACGCGGCACGATGGGCCAACTCACCGTGCTGGAGAACTTGCAGCTCGGGGCCTATGTGCGGCGCGATCGCGACGTCGGTCGCGATCTGGAGCGGGTATTCGAGTATTTCTCGATCCTGCGGGAGCGGCGCAAACAGCTTGCCGCGACCCTGAGTGGGGGCGAGCAGCAGATGCTCGCTATCGGGCGTGCGTTGATGGCCCGGCCACGTTTGTTGCTGTTGGACGAGCCGTCGCTGGGACTGGCGCCACTGATCACGGCAAGTATTTTCCAGATGATTCAGGCGATCAATCGCGATTCGGGGGCCGCGGTGTTGTTGGTGGAGCAGAACGCCGTGGCCGCCCTGGACATCTCACATCGCGCCTACGTTCTGGAAGCGGGACGGGTTGCGGTGAGCGGCGCAAGCGCGGAGTTGAAGGAGCACGCCGGCGTCCGCCGGTCCTACCTGGGGTACTGAGGTGAGTGCGTTTGTCGAGCAGGTGATCGCGGGGGTGGCCGCGGGCGGGATTTACGCCAGCCTCGCGCTGGCCCTGGTGCTCATCTATCAGGCCATGGGCCTGATCAACCTCGCCCAGGGCGAGTTCGCGATGTTCACCGCCTTCATCTGCTTCACGCTCCTGACGGTCGCCCAACTGCCATACGCGGCCGCGGTGACGATCTCGGTCGCCATAGCCTTCGTGGGCGCCTTCGCCATCGAGCGGCTGGTCGTACGACCGTTCGAACGAGGATCACCGCTGGTCATCCTGATCGTCACGCTCGCGCTGTTCGAGATCGTGAACTCGATCGCCGGATTCATCTGGGGCTACTCGCCGCAATCCTTCCCGTCTCCGTTCCCGGCGCGCCCGATCAACGTGGGTGGGGTTCTGATCTCGATTCAGGACCTGGGCATTATCCTCGTGAGCCTCATCATGCTTGGTTTGCTGTACCTGCTGTTCAACCACACCAGGCTGGGACTCGCGATGCGCGCCGCGGCGCTGTATCCAGACGTAAGCGCGCTGCTGGGTATCAGGACTGGCCTGATGCTCGGCCTCGGCTGGGGGCTGGCCTCGGCGGTAGGCGCGTTGAGCGGGATTCTCGTCGCGCCGGTGGTTCTCCTCGAGCCGAACATGATGCAGGGCGTGATCATCTATGCGTTGGCCGCGGCGGTCTTGGGAGGCATCGACAGTCCAGTCGGCGCCGTGGTTGGCGGAGTGGTGCTTGGAGTGGCGCTGGCGCTGATTGGCGCCTATTTGCCTGCGCTCGCGGACATGCGACTGGCGCTGTCGCTGTTGTTGATCGTGGTGCTGCTGGTCGTGCGCCCGACGGGACTGTTCGGACACCATCAGGCGCGCCGGGTCTGATCAAATTAAACCAAAGAGAGAGCCGTGTACGACTTCAGTCCAAGCGCTGAGCAGACCCGCGTAGTCGAGCGCGTGCGGGTGCTCATGGAAGAGCTGGTCTATCCCAACGAAGGCAGGACAGAGCCCCATCGAGGTCTCCCGCGTGAGCTGCTGCGCGAGCTGCAGGCGCGCGTGAAAGCCGAAGGCCTCTGGGCGGCCCACCTGCCCAGGCAGGCCGGCGGACTCGGGATGGGCAATGTGACGCTCGGCCTGATCAACGAGCAGCTCGGACGCAGCCCGATCGCCCCGCGTGTCTTCGGTACCTCTGCTCCGGACACGGGCAACACGGAGATCCTCTGGATGGCAGGCACTCCCGAGCAGAAGCGGAAGTACCTCGAACCACTTGTCGCGGACGACGTGCGCTCGTGCATTGCCATGACCGAGCCCGAGGTGTCAGGCTCGGATCCGACGACGTTGCGCACCACGGCCACGTGGGAGGGTTCGGCGTGGGTGATCAACGGCCACAAATGGTTCATCACCGGCGCGAGCGGCGCGGCATTTGCCATCGTGTTCGCGGTCACTGACCCGGAGGCTCCGCCGCATCGTCGAGCGAGCATGTTCCTCGTGGACACGGACACGCCCGGGTACGAGCTGGTCCGCGAAGTGCCCGTCATGGGCGACCAGAGCCTGGGCGGACACTGTGAGCTCCGCTTCGTCGATTGCCGTGTGGCACCCGAGAACATGCTCGGCGAACGGGGCGGCGGGTTCGCCCTGGCACAGGCACGCCTCGGCCCAGGGCGGATCACGCACTGCATGCGCTGGATCGGGGTTGCGCAGCGCGCGTTCGAACTCATGCTGGCTCGAGCACTCGAGCGTGAGACACGTGGTCAAAAGCTCGCCGAGCTCCAGACGATCCAGAACTGGATCGCGGACTCGGCGGCCGAGCTACACGGCTTTCGCCTGATGACGCTGCACGCCGCCTGGAAGATGGACCAGGAGCTGGATGCGCGTACCGAAATCTCCATGATCAAGTTCATCGGGGCACGCGTACTGCACGACGTGCTCGATCGCTCCATCCAGGTGCACGGGGCACTCGGGTTTTCGTCCGATTCGCCGCTCGAAGGCTGGTATCGAGAAGCGCGCGCCGCGCGCATCTACGACGGGCCGGACGAGGTGCATCGGATGGTCGTCGCTCGGCAGATGCTTCGGGCGTTTCAGCGATCCGCGCTGAGCGTTAGCGCGGGCGCAGCATCCGAAGTCGCGGTGCCCGCCGCAGCCCACGGCTGAGCGCCGGTAGCTGATTGTCGGCGATGCTCGACACCATCGCAGTTCGCCCAGACGAACGTTTTTCGTCGGACTCCGTGGCAGGTTTCCTGGAGGCGAGCGGGGTTGGGACTTTCGACGCCCTGGAGGTAGAGCAATTTCCGGCCGGGCAGTCGAATCTCACGTACCTGTTGCGCAGCGGTGCCTGGGAGGCTGTCCTTCGACGGCCGCCCCTGGGGCCGATACCGCCGCGAGCACACGACATGGCGCGCGAGTTCCACTTGCTGTCGCGACTGCATCCGGTCTTTCCACTCGCGCCACGGCCGTACGTGCTGTGCGAGGACGCCTCGGTGATCGGCGCGCCTTTCTACGTGATGGAGCGGCGTCGGGGACTTGTTCTGGACATGGAGTTTCCTCCTGGCTGGCAGCCGGACGACCAGGTCCACGCCGGGATTGCTGAATCGCTCGTGCGCACGCTGGCGGAGCTACACGCGGTGGACTGGCGCGCCGCCGGTCTGGCGGACATCGGGCGGCCAGACGGCTACATGCAGCGTCAGGTCGGTGGCTGGATCGATCGTTATCGGCGAGCACGGACAGAGGAGGTGCCCGAGCTGGAACCGTTAGCGGGCTGGTTTGACGACCACGTGCCGGCCAGCCCGGCCCAGGCCGCGACCGTCATTCACAACGACTTCAAGTTGAACAACGTGCTGCTCGACCTCGACGACCCGCGCCGACTCACGGCCGTGCTGGACTGGGAGATGGCGACCGTCGGCGACCCGTTGTCCGATGTCGCGTCGCTCCTTGTCTACTGGACCGAGCCAGGCGAGGCCGAGATGATGGGCGGTCTGAGGTCGGTTACCGCGGAGGCAGGTTTTCCGCGTCGCAGTGAAATCGCTGGCATGTACGCCCGTTTCAGCGGGCGCGACCTCTCCGACCTGGACTTCTACGTTGCGTTTGCCTACTTCCGCCTGGCCGTCATCTGCCAGCAGATCTATTTCCGCTGGTTCAAAGGCCAGACGCACGACGCGCGGTTTTCGGGGCACGCGGCTGTCGCGCGCTCTCTGATCGGGCGTGCCGCTGAGCTCGCGGGCCTGAACAGCGAAGGGCCGCGGGCCGACTGCCGCTGATTGAGGGCAACAAAAGACCGCACGTGGGGCTACCGCGTGCGGCCTTTGCGTTCAGGCGCGTGTGGCTAGTCGGCCACAGACGGGGCGGCTTGTCTATCGAGTGCTGCGCCAAGTTTGCCGCGGAGCTCCTGACCGAGTTCTTTGATCAGCTTCGGGTCGGGCTGTGCCGATCCGTCCGTGGCCAATGACTTGCGATTGAAGATCTCCTGTCCGTCGAGAAGGACCTGGAGTGTGCCTCCTTCGCCACTCGGTTCGATGGCGATGGACACCTCCTGTTGCCTGCCCCCGGCGATTTCAGCCGCCAAACTGACGGCTTGCCAGAAGTACCCTCAAGAAACGCAGTAACGAATAGCGAGCTTTGCCTTGCCTTCGGCCATAACGCACGATCTCCTTTCGAGGCGTACGAATAGATTCTAACCCGTGGCGCCATCGCCTGATTGGAGGCTGACGACGGCTCGCGGACGATCAGCGGTTGAGTACCCGAAATACGTAGTTTCCCGCTGTTCGACGCGCGCGTGCGGATTGAGACTATGCGTATGCTCGACGTCAGGTCGTGGACGAGCGTACTCGGCTCAACCGCCCAGCGCGCAACGAATTATCTGGAGGGCCTTGATCGGCGTGGTGTAGCGCCGACGCCCAGCGCGCTGGCAAGGTTAGATGCGCTCGACGGGCCGACGCCCGAGCGGGGCGAGGACGCGGCCGACGTGCTCAGGCTGCTCGACGAGGTCGGCTCACCGGCCACGGTTGCGTCCGCTGGCGGTCGATATTTCGGAT
>JAFAPL010000977.1 GCA_019247135.1 Chloroflexota bacterium
GATACTGCGAGTGTAGATAGCCGTGCCCACGATTCTGGTCGCCGACGACGAGAAGAACATCCTTCAGCTTGCGCGAATGTACCTGCAAGCCGAAGGCTTCACGGTCGAAGTGGCGACCAATGGGCGGGAGACGCTCGAGAAGGTCCGCCAGGCCAAGCCCGATCTGCTGGTCCTCGACTTGATGATGCCCGAAGTGGACGGCTGGGAGGTCTGCCGAAGGCTGCGCAAAGACAGCGACCTGCCCATCATCATGCTGACCGCGCGTGGCGACGACGTGGACAAGATCGTCGGACTCGAGCTCGGCGCCGACGACTACATGACCAAGCCGTTCAACGCACGCGAGCTCGTCGCGCGCGTCAAGGCGGTGCTGCGTCGCTACTCGGCCGGCAAGGCGCCTGAAAAAGTCCTGCAGGTCGGCGATCTGCGTATCGACCCAGAGCGGCACGAAGTCACGATCGGTGACCGCGCCATCGAATTGCGACCGAAAGAATTCGAGCTTCTCGCAACCCTGGCGCGTAACCCCGGCGTGGTCTTCGATCGCGAGCGGTTGTTGAAACTGGCCTGGGGCTACGATTACTACGGTGACTCGCGCACGGTGGACGTGCACGTCACCTGGTTGCGCGAAAAGCTGCGCGACAGTAGTGCCCGCATCCAGACGGTGTGGGGAGTCGGCTACAAGCTCGTGGAGTCCGACCCCGGCGAAGGCGCCGACCAATCGTCGCGGCGGCGCAGCCGCTCTGCTCGTTAGGGCCTGATCAATGCGCTTGCCGTTTTCGACGGTTCGCGCCAACCTGATCGTCGCCTTCGCGGCCGTTATCGCTATTTCTTTGCTGCTCGCGAGCGGTGCGTTTGCGTACCTGCTTCGTGAATACCAGTTGGGCGCCGAGGAGGACCGGCAGGAGCAGCGGGCTCAGTTTTACGGCGGACTCGTGCTCAGGATGGCGCTCCAGGGCAACTCGCTGCAGAGCATCGACAGTCAACTCGACATGGCGGCGCGCGACGGCAACGCGCGCGTGTTGCTCCTCGATGGCAACGGCACGGTGCTGCACGACACGCAGAACGACGAATACGCCGGCCGCACCTTCGCTCCACCGCGCACGGGCGGACGCCGGCCGAATGTTCTGCAGGGCCAGATCGAGACGCCTTCTGGCAACGACCTGCTCACTGTCGTCGCCGCGCGCGGGCTGCAGCCGACGCTACTGATCGGCATCATCCAGCCCGAGCAGACCCTGACCAACGCCTGGCAAGAAGTCTTGCCACGCCTGTCGCTGGCCGCGCTGAGCGCGCTGCTGGTTTCGATCGCGATCGCATGGTGGCTGGCCTCGACGATCACCAGGCCGATCGTCCAGATCACTCACGCGTCTGAAGAGATGGCCAGCGGGAACCTGGATCCCGATCTCGCTTTGCCCGAGACCAATGATGAGGTGGGCCGTCTGTCACAGGCGTTCACCACCATGGCGCATGAGGTCGCGCGCTCACACATCGCCATGCGTGACCTGCTCGCGAATGTCAGCCATGACCTGCGGACCCCTCTGACTTCGATCAGCGGCTTCGCGGGCGCTCTGGTCGATGGGACGATGTCGGGCCCCGAAGAGGCGCGTGAGGCAGGTCGGATCATCGGCGAGGAGGCCGAGCGTATGCGCCGCCTCCTCGAAGACCTGCTGTATCTCAGTCGTATCGAAGCCGGCGACGTCTCGCTGCAGCGTGTGCCAGTTGATCTGGCCGACCTTGCGCGCGCGGTTCAGTCGCGCTTTTCGTTACGCGCGCAGGAATCGGGTGTGCGCCTGACGGTGTTTGCCGGGTCAGCCGTGGTGGTCGCCGGCGACTCGCGGCGACTCGGTCAGGTGCTCGATAATCTCGTCGAGAACGCGTTCAAGCACACGCCACCGTCCGGGAGCATCGACGTGACGGTTTCGTTGGATCCCGACCGCACCAGTGGGCGCGCGCCGTCGCGTCCGGCGCGTACGGGTGTTCTGACCGTACACAATACGGGCTCGTACATCCCGCCGGACGAAGCCGGACGCGTCTTCGAGCGCTTCTATCAACTCGACAAAGCACGCGCGAGCCGGGAGGGTCGTGGCCTTGGTCTGGCGATCGCATCCGAGATCGTGCAAGCTCACGGCGGTCGGATCGATCTCGAGAGCTCTATAACAGCCGGGACCTCCTTCAGCGTACGCATTCCCGCTCTTGAGCCTGCACCGTCGACGGGCCTAACATCACCTGAGCCTGCGCGGCCAGCCGAAGTTGGCGCAGCCCGTCGGTAACCCCGGCCGGGCGACCGGCTCCGACAACTTACCTATGCGCGTCTGGCTTCTGTCCACCGCCCTGGCCGCCGTCGTGCTGGCATACCTGCCAGGCATGGCGCTCGCTGCGCCGACGCCGACGGCTGTGCCCGCAAAGTCCACCTCCGCGCCAGCCGCACCGCCGACGGCCACGCCCGCGCCACCGACTGCCACGCCGCCACCGCCGACCGCGACGCCCCCACCACCGACCGCAACGGCGCCCCCGAAACCGACGGCCACGGCCGTGCCGCCCACGGCGACCGCGCCGCCCAAACCAACTTCGGCGCCGCTCGCGGCGACTTCGGCACCGGTGCAAACACCCGCGGCCGCATCAGCACCGGCCAGAGTGACCACGGCCGCGCCCAGCGCGACCGCTGCGGCTACCGCCCAGCAGACTGTTGCGCCGACGGCCCAGCAGACGGCCGGGCCGACCGCGACAGGCGTTCGCAGTGGCGCGATTCACGGCACCGTGTTCACCGACAGCAACGCTGACGGTCAGCTCACCGACGGCGAAGCGCCGATCAGTCAGTTCACCGTCACACTCTTCGGCGGAAACGGCAGTCGGACCACGACGACGAATGGCAATGGCGCGTTCACCTTCGACGGGCTGGTGCCCGGCACGTACCGCGTCATCATCCAGGTCCCGTCGGACATGGTGCCCACCACGGACGCCGGTCAGGACGTCACCATTCCTGCCGACGCCGATCCGCCCGACGTTCTGTTCGGTCTGATCAGCGCTTCGGCCGCCGGCGTCGCCGTGGACCAGGCTTCGACGACGCCCGAGATGCAGGCGGAGGAAGCCGACGACGAGCAGGTCATGGCGCTCTCGTCGGTCACGTCGTTGCCGCTTCGGTTTGCCGATGGCCGCGACCTGATGGCGCAGCTGGAACGCCGGATGCTCGGCGACGGGTTGATCTGGCTCGGCGTGCCGTTCAAGTCGCAGATGGACGGCGGCAATTTTCAATACGTGAACTGCGGGCCGGCCTCACTCACGATGGTGCTCGCGGGTTTTGGTCTGGACGTTGGCCCGTCTCAGGTGCGCGACTACCTGAACAACATGATCGACAATTTCAATACAGACCTGGGCACCAGCCTCGACGCGCTGTCGCAGATCGGGAAGCGAGCCGGCCTCACACCCATGGACCTGTACAGCGAGCAGGGCGGCTATCGCGTCTGGTCGACGGACGCGGTGCGCTGGCATATCCAGCAGGGCCACCCGGTGATCACGCTGGTCAAGTACCGCAACCTGCCGGGGCACGGCAGCTCCCGCTCGGATTGGGACCACTACATCGTGATCAGCGGGCTCACGCCGAACGGCTTCATCTACAACGACGCGGCGTTTGCCACTACGCTCGGCTATGGCCTCGAGATCTCAGACGTGGAGCTCGAGTACGCGTGGGACAACTCGTCCATCCCCCACTACGCGCTGGCGCTCGGACTCGACCCGGACCAGACAGCCCTGTCGTTTCCCGAGGCGCCGCGGCCACGTCGACCGGTCGCTGAAGCGGTGCCAGCTGGCGCCCGGAACCTGGTTCGTCAGGCGCAGGCAGATGAAGTCGAGCGCGCTCCATTGACGCTGACGCCGACCGCTCCGACGGTGGCGCCACCATCGCCCGCCGGCCCGTTGATCACGACGTCAGATCGCTGGGAAGACGAGGCCGACCTGTCGCCACCGCCCGCGGACGGTGCGCCGATGGGCCTCAACATGCAACAGACCGAGACGCCGGCGCTGGTGCCACAGCCCGGCCCCGGCGCCGAAGTGCCGAAAGTCCTCCTGCTGCTGTCGCCTGCCGTCCTGTTGTGGGGGGTGTGGTCGTTCAGCGGCGCCGTGGGCCGCCTGCTCTTCGTACGCTCCCGCCCGCGCTAGCCGCGCCGCCGCGACTCAGACCGTAAGCCGCGTGCTCTTCGTACGCTCCCGCCCTCACTAGTTGCGCCCCCGCGACTCAGACGGTGAGCCGCCCTGCTCTTTGTCCGATCCCGCCGCGGGAGCTGTGCCGCCGCGACTCAGACGGTGAGCTGCGTGCTCTTTGTCTCCTCCCGCCCGCGCTACCTGCGCGGCTTCGCCTCAGACGTTGAACAGGACGTGTATGACGTCGCCGTCTTTGACGATGTACGTCTTTCCTTCTTGGCGTACCCAGCCGTGCTTTTTTGCCGCGGCTTCGCTGCCAGCTTCCAAAAGCTGATCCCAACGGATCACCTCCGCACGGATGAAGCCCCGCGCCAGATCGGAGTGAATCGTCCCCGCCGCGTCCTGCGCATTCGTGCCAGTGCGAATGGTCCATGCCCGGCATTCGTCCTCGCCGGCGGTAAAAAACGAGATCAGCTCGGCCAGGTCATACGCGCCGCGAATCACTTCCCCGAGTCGGCTGCCCTCGATGCCCATGGCAGACATGAACTCGCTCGCGTCCTCGGGGCTGAGCTCACCGAGCTCCATTTCCAGCTTCCCCGGCAGCGCAAGCACGCCCGTGCGCGGCGTGGCAGCAATCATGTCGTTGATCCGCGCGACAATCGCATCAGGACTCTGCTCGTCCGCCAGGTTGACGACGACCAGCGTCGGCTTCAAGGTCAGAAAGCCGAAGCTCGCGATCGCCTTCAACTCGTCGGCCGTGAGCTCAACCGTCCGGGCGGGCCGTCCCGCTTCCAGCACGGGCCGCAGTCGCTCCAGCACGTCGAGCTCGCGCTCCTTGGCCGCGCGCTCCTGCGGCGTGCCTTTGCTGCCCAGGCGAAGCTCCTTCTCGAGCCGATCGACGCGCTTTTCAATCTGCCCGAGGTCGGCCAGTTGGAGCTCCAAACTGAACTCCTCGACGTCTGAACATGGGTCTCGGTCGGTCTCGTACGCGCCGACGACCTGCAGCAGGACATCGACCGTACGCAGGTGCGCCAGCACGGCCGCGCTGCTTTCCTGGCCCATGCCTTTGGCAACGCCCGCGACATCGATGAAACGCACTTCGGCCGGGGTGTGTTTTTGCGGCTGGAACAGGGCGGACAACTTGTCGAGCCGGTCGTCGGGGACTTTGACGACGGCGAGATTTGGCTCCGCGCCGCTATAGCCACCCGTCTGGGCGTGCTGATGCGCGAGCGCATTGAAGAGCGTGGTCTTGCCCGCGCGTGGCAGGCCCGCAATACCGATTTCCATGGCCGCTCAAGTTCTCATGGCCGCTCAGGGCGAGCCGATCTGGTGCGTTCCCTCGTGTGATCCGACCGACTGGTCCGTGTCGACCTCCGGTGGGCCGTACTGCTCGATGAAGCGCGCGATCTTGACCCGTTCCTCGAGGTAGCGGTGCTGGCCAACGAAAAAGCCCATGCGTTGGGTGACCAGGCGCATGCTGTCGCGCAGGTTCAAGCCCAGCAGGTCAGTCTCGTAGATCACCCGCTGCAGGGGCGTCAGGCTGGGCAAGGAATCCAACGACGGCATCGATCAATCAATCAATCACCGACTCAGTGAGGCACTGAGTCGCGCACATTCTAGCCGTCGTCGGCCCCTACACTCTTGGCATGGAGCGGCTGTGGACGCCGTGGCGCCGCGAGTTCATCGAAGGCGCAACAAGCGACGAGAAGGCATCAGACGGTGCATGCTTTCTGTGCCAGGTGCCCGCCGACCACGACGACGCTCGAAACCTGCTCCTGCATCGCGGCGAGCACGTGTTCACGATCCTGAATCGCTATCCGTACAACACCGGCCACCTGATGATCGCCCCCTACGAGCACACCGGCGATTTCCCAAATCTGGACCCCACGACTGCATCAGAGCTCATCCACGAGAGCCAGCGCAGCGTCGCCATTCTGCGCCAGGTGTATACGCCCGACGCATTCAACGCGGGCATGAACCTGGGCAAATCCGCCGGCGCGGGTGTACCGGATCACCTGCACGTCCACGTCGTTCCGCGGTGGAGCGGCGACACCAACTTCATGCCCGTGATCGCTCAGACAAAGGTCCTGCCGGAAACTCTGGACCAGACGTATGAGCGACTGGCACCGCTGTTCCAAGGCTGATCGGCCGACGCTCGCTTCGGCGGCCAACCGGTATATCGTGAAGCGTTCAGCCCACGGACATTGCTAGAAAACAGACCGGAGACCGCCATGTACGTTCTGGCCGCGCTGCTGATGTTGTTGCCGCTGTTTGAGCAGACTTCCATCTGGCTCGATTTACCGCTGAGCAACTGGAACACACCTGGTGCCGCCGTTCCGGCCGCCGAGCCGGCGCCGAGCACGTTGCCGATGTGCAGCAACGAGGAACGCGCTCCAGCCAATCCGGCGGAGTCTCAATTGGCCCCGCAGGGCTGGAAGCTGGAGACGTACTGGTCACCAATCGGCGGTTCGTCGCAACAGGTCATTCTCGCGACTTCTGGATACGACGGCATGTGCCGTCCGTTGGCGTTCAACGCGTTCGTTTTCTCCAACGGCCGATTCGCGGGCACCCTTTCGCCAAACCCGATGCTCTCGCGCGAGGACGGTGTGCTCACGGGGACGCCATCCGTACTCCCCGACGGCACCATGCAAGCCGAGTTCATCCGCTATGCGCCGACCGATCCGTTGTGCTGTCCGTCGGGCGGCCGAACGCCAGTGGTGTACGCGCTGGAATCGGTCAGCGGCGCACCCGTGGTTGTTCCAGTGCAGATCACTTCCGCCGAAGTCATCTCCGCGCCAGCGCAGGTCCCTTGAGAGACCTTTGCCATAATGCTGCCGATGCCCGACTTCTCGCTCGAGCCTCGGGGGCGGCGGATCGATAAGCCGTGGGGCTATGAGGTCCTCCTGACGCCCCCCGATGTGCCCTACACCGCCAAGCTGATCCACGTACAGGCAGGCAAGCGACTCAGCTTGCAGCTGCACGACACCAAGATCGAAACGCAAACACTCGTGGCCGGGCGCGGCATCCCGGTGCTCGAGGGCCCAGACGGTGAGCTGCACGATGTCGATATGCAGCCAGGCGTGGGCTATCACGTGGCGGTCCGTCAGCGGCACCGTCTGTGCGCTGCTCCGGACAATGACGCGACCGTGTTCGAAGCCTCGACGCCCGAGGCCGGCGTCACCTTACGACTGGAAGACGACTATGCGCGTCCGCACGAAACTGAGGAGGTGCGGCAAGCCGAGCGCGCGTGAGAGCACCGCGCCCGCCTGACCGCGCGGCTGCACCACACTGCGCTTATACGGACTCCGCTCGCCCGGATGTCCACCGAACACGGCGTACTTTTGAGAATCACCGCGGGCTGGCCCGTTGCCGCCGCGGCGCGGTGAGCGGCGACACGTTGCACCCGATCGCCACGCCACGCAAACCCGACCGTCCCCTATCCGCCCGACCGTGACCGCGATCCCGGCCGCGGCGTTCTTCCTGTTCCTCGAAGCTGCCGCCGGCGGCACGATCGCCCTCTTCTGGGTCCACCTGCGCAACGAAGTGGGGCGTGGCTTCACCCTGTTCACCGGCGCCGCGTTTCTGATCATCGGCGCCCTGGCCATCTGGCTGCGTGCCACCTTCCCGCCGAGCGCAGCGCTCGCGCTGAGCGCGACCGGCCGCCTGTGGTTCAGCGTCGAGCGGTGGACGACGATCGCGTTCATTCTCCTGCTCGCTGTCTACCTGACGGCGCTGTACGTCGTTCCGCGTCGCCGCCGCGGCAGGGATCAGGCGAAGATCGGACGCAATGGCGTCGCCACTCGCCCGACCCACACCGACTCTGGACCGCGCCCGGCCGAGCTGTGGCGTCCGCTCGCGGTGATCGGTCCGCTCGTCCCGCTGATGGCCTTGTGCGCGGTGTGGTCGGCGGCACTGGTCGATGCCAGCGCGCAGCTGTTTGGACTCGGTACGCCGCTGGCGGTCCTGGCGGGCGCCCTGGCCCTCGGCTCGGCGCTGACGGGCCTCTCACTCGGGCACTGGTATCTCGTGTCGCCGACCTTATCCATCCAACCGCTGGTGCGCGTGAACTTTCTTTGCCTCGGCGCCATCGTGGCCCAGCTCTTTCTGCTGCCGATCCTGATGTTCGGCCCCGGCACGGCTGCCGACGCGCTCCACTCTCTGTTGACCGACTACCTGCTGTTTCTGGGGGTGCGGGTCGTCTTTGGCCTGCTCGTGCCGCTCGGCGCCACGGTCATGACCTGGCGGACGGCGCGCATTCGCTCGCTCGACTCGGCGACCGGGTTGCTGTACATCGTGGCCGCGCTGGTGCTGGCGGGCGAGATCGCGGCGCGAGCGCTGTTTTTTCTCACTGGCGTGGCGACATGACCGCGCTCGCCGCTGACCGCTATCCGCCAACCGCTACTCGCCATCGGTGTCCGTCAACCCCAGCGATCCGCCACGCGCTAACCGCTGACGGATGACCGTCGAAAGCCGCCGGCCGATGCTGCGACAGCTTGTAGACTGCTCGTGTGCCGGACCCGATCACGTATCTGCCCGATGCGGACGCGCTGCTGCTGCGCGCTCCTCACGCGCTGGTCGCCTTCG
>JAFAPL010000377.1 GCA_019247135.1 Chloroflexota bacterium
ACCGTGACCGTGTGAGAGCCGGCCGGGACGCCCTCGAACGGAACCTGAAGATTGGCCGTATGGACGATTCTCGGGTTGCCCATCGGCACGGGAGTGAGCGTGCTGGTGTTGAGGTATGGCGTCGCGTCCTCGTCCAGAAAGTAGTGCAGGTGGTAATCCTCCAGCCTGGTGGCGTTCGCCGCGGGCACGAGCTCTGGACCAGTCCACTGGACACTGATCGTCACTGTTCCCGCTGGGACCGTCGCGCCGGCTGCTGGCGAAGTGATCGAAAGCGAGGCAGTGGCGGGCCGGGGCGCCGAACCGGTAGCTGGCGAGGGCGACGCGAACGGCGAAGCAGCTGGCGATGCGGCGGGCGAGGCGGCCGGTGACGCGGCCGGTGAGGCCGCTGGCGAAGCCGCGGGAGAAGGCGACGCCGCTGGCGATGCCGCGATCGCGGGTGAAGCGCTGGTGGCCGGCGAAGCGGCGGGTTTAGCCGGCGCCGCGGTCGGAGCCGGCGCGGTTGTCGGGGCAGGTGGAGCCGCCCCGGTGCAGGCGACCAGACCGCAGGTCACAGTGGACAGGCCGATGATCAGAGCGCGCGAGTAGCGCAGCATGCACGTCCTCTCAATCAAGATGGGAGGTTTCAAGCGTGTGTTGTTGCACGCTGCGGACCAGCGCCGCCGCGTTTATGTCGCCCGGGCGGTTTCGCGGGCGCCAGTTGCGGCGCGCAGGGCGCTGGCTTTGTCGGTCCGCTCCCAGGGGAGATCCAGGTCAGTGCGACCGAAGTGACCATACGCGGCGGTCTTTTCGAACATCGGACGGCGCAGTTCGAGCGCTTTGATGATGCCGGCCGGGCGGAGGTCGAAGGTCTGGGTGATGGCGCGTTCGATGTCTTCCACGGGCACCGTCTCGGTGCCGTACGTCTCGACCGCGACGGACACCGGGCGGGCCACACCGATCGCGTAGGCCAGGTTCACTTCGCAGCGCCTGGCCAGGTCCGCGGCAACGACGTTCTTGGCGACCCAGCGGGCCGCGTACGCGGCGGAGCGGTCCACCTTGGTTGGATCTTTGCCCGAGAACGCGCCGCCGCCGTGGCGCGCCATGCCGCCGTACGTATCCACGATGATCTTGCGACCGGTCAGCCCAGAGTCGCCAAATGGGCCGCCAACGACGAAACGGCCGGTCGGGTTGATGAAGTATTTGGTTTCGTCATCCAGGAAGCGTGGCTCGATGACCGCCTCGATCACGTGCTTTTTGACGTCACGCGAAATCTGTTCCTGGTCGATGTCTGGCGCGTGCTGCGTCGAAACCACGACGGCGTCGACGCGTGCTGGTTGGCCGTAGCGGTATTCGACAGTCACCTGGCTCTTGCCGTCGGGGCGCAGCCACGGCAACGTGCCGTTCTTGCGGACCTCCGACAACCGACGGGTCAAACGGTGCGCGAGAGCAATCGTCAGTGGCATCAGCTCGGGCGACTCGTCGCAGGCGAAGCCGAACATCATGCCCTGGTCGCCAGCGCCTGTATCCAGATCATCTTGCAGATCACCCTGCTTGGCTTCCAACGCGTGATCGACGCCCATGGCGATGTCGCCGGACTGACGCGATAGCACCGAGACGATCTGCGCCTTGCCCAGGTCGAAGCCGGTGTCGGGCGTGGTGTAGCCGATGCGCGTCAGGACGCGCCGCACGATCTCTTCGACGACGTCATCGGGCACGCTCGGCGTTACCTCGCCAAAGACGGCAACCCAGCTGCGTGTTTCGTCGCTTTTGATGCCCGATTCGCACGCAACGCGCGCGGAAGGCGTCTTGGACAGCGCCCAGTCGAGTACCGCGTCCGAGATCTGGTCGCAGATCTTGTCGGGGTGTCCTTCGGTGACACTCTCGCTGGTGAACAGCAGGCGCGGATGACTCTGGAACGTGGTGCTACTCAAGGTTGGTGTCCTCCGTGGACGGGGGAATCGGGCTCAGGTTTCGGTTCAACGACGGGTGTACCCAGGACATCAGCGCGTACCTGGGCGGTGCCCTCGCTCATCGCCTGCAGCTTCGCTCGCGCCATATCGGCGGGCACGTGCCGGAGGCCGCAATCAGGATTGACCAGGAGTCGATCGGGTGGCAGCACCTGCAGGGCTCGGCGCACGCGCGAGGCGATCAGCTCGGCGGATTCGGGCTGTGGGTTCTTCACGTCGATGACGCCCAGACCAAGGCTGAAGTGGGTCTCGGGGTAGCGGCGAAACAGATCCAAGTCGTCGTAGCCCTTGCGCGCGAACTCGAGCACCAGCTCGTCGATGTCGGCCTCCAGAACAGCAGGAAACAAGAACTCGTAATGGCCTTCCCAGGCTGGGCGGGCGTAGCGGTTACCGTAGCAGACGTGCACGGCTCGCTCGGGGCCGCGCTCGACCGCATCGAACACCACGTTGAGTGCCTGAATGGCGAGTCCGGCCTGGTCGGGGTAGCCCGCGAGGAACGGTTCGTCGATCTGGATGATGGCCGCGCCCGCGTGCGCCAGCGCCTTCACTTCTCGATTCAGAATTCGCGCGAGGTCGAGTACGAGGTGCGCCGGATCCGAATAGGCCTCGTTGTGTATACGCCGTGCGAGTGAGAACGGGCCCGTCAGTGAGAACTTGACCGGACGGTCGGTGTACTGGAGGGTGAACCGCAGATCGTCGACGAGGCCGAGCGTGGCTACCTCGTCGTCGACGGGTAGTGGGTGTCGGACATAGGCGTCGTAGTAGTCGTAATAGAAGGTCTTCGCGATGTGCGGAATCTCGACGCCAGGCATGCGCGCGAGAAAGTAGTCGACGTCGTTGTCGCGCCTGAGCTCGCCATCGGAAACGACGTCAACGCCAGCGCATTCCTGATCTTTCAACGCTGCTTTGATTGCTACTTCGTGGATATCGTCGAGGTACTGACCACTGATGCGGCGCTGGTAGAAGTCTGTCTTCAAGCGTTCGAGCCACTCGGGGACGGAGAACGAGCCGACGACGCTCGTGGTGAGCAAATGCGGCTGTGTGATCGTGCCGTTACGCTCGTGGGTTGCGGTTTCAGTCACGTGCTCGTGCAGTCATCGTCAGGACATTTGCGCCAACACGATACGCGAAAGCTTCGAACGTGACGTCGAAGCCGCGGCGCGAGCCGATCGCGGCAATCAGGGTGCCGTTGACCCAGTTCACGACGGAACCGTCATATTTCCCAGGCCCGCGGAAGCCGTTCAGGTACTGGTGGATGTCGGTCACGAACAGATCGTGACATTGCAGAATCCCATGCGGATGCAGGAGGGGGAGCGTCGCGGCAAAGCTGGCAGCCGCGCCGTTGCTCACGTGCATGCGCAGATCGCCATTGGCCATGACGATCGGCCGCATCAACTCGCCATTGATGTCGGGCGCGATCTGGTAACGGTCGAGTTCGACCAGCGGCACGTAGCGCTCTTCCAGTTTCAAAGCATCCCAGGCTGCGCGCCAGAAGTCGACCGCCGCGGTCGGAGTGGGGAAGCGTTGCCGGTCGGAATCCGACAACAGCTCCGGGCCAAGCTTTAGCAGGCGCGAAACGAGTTCGGGGAGTTCTTTCGAGGTTGTGTCAAAGCGTTCAGCAATTGTCCGCGCGTCGGACTGCGAAAAGGCGGCGCGGACCTCCACCTGGAAGAGGTGACCACCGATGCGCACGATCTCGTCTGTAGGCAGGTTGTCGTAGACGTTCGAGATGTAGACGAGAAATGCCTTGTAGCGGAGAAACGCGAGCGTTTCGGTTGGCCGCAACGCGTCGAGCACGAGCGTACTGATGTGCTCGGCGTGATCCGCAACGTTTTTGCGCGCCAGCTCCAGCACGTGCGGTGAGTAGTCACCCATCAGGTAATGCAGGCGTGTGTAGTACTCGCGGCCGCGCTCCTGGTCGAGCCGCCGAAACTCGTCTAGCCAGACGCGCGCCTGGTTGCCATTGCCGACGCCAATCTCGAGCACATACAGCTCTTCGGGCAAGGCTTTGCGCGCCGCCAGCGCATCCCACACCTGGAACAGCTGCAGGATCAGGTCGCGCGCGGCCTGGACGTTGCGCGCGTCGCTCTGTCCGCCCGGCAGAGCCTGTTCGTAGCCTTTGCCTGTCGCTTGTTCCCACAGGTTGAGGGATTTCCAGTACAGGCTGTTGAAGCCCCAGATGAGGCTGCGACTGCCGGGGCGCCAGTCTTCGAGCGCAACGTGGTCGGATGTGGAGGCGCCGTTCTGCAACGCGGCGGGAATGCAGTCCAGGTCTGGCGGCCTGGCGCGGCGCAAATCGATCGCGATCTCGTACGCCGCACCATCCGAGTCGTCAGGCGCGTGCGCGGCTTCCAGCGCCCACGGCTCGACACGCCGAATGCTGACCGCCTCGCGGAAGTTCTGCCTGTACTGGATCCAATCGCACACGACGCGCAATTTCGAGAGATCGGCGCTGCTGTGCGTTGCGGCGTGGAGCGCCGATGACACGATCGGTGCCGCATCGACGGCCTTGGGGCCTCGGAGACGGTCGTCGGACGTACGCAGCTCAATGAACACCGACTGTGCCTCCGCGTCGGATACCGGCCTGCTGGAGGATCTCCGGGATGGCATCCTCCCACGCGAAGGCCATGACGTGCACCCCGCTCACGCCGGGGATTTCGCGGACCTGTTGGATGGTTTCAGCACAGATTGCCAGGCCCTCGGCCGACACGCGGTCTTCCGGAACGCCACGCATGCGTCGGATGATCTCTTCGGGGACGTACATACCGGGCACGTCGCGGCACATATGCTCCAGCGCGCGCAGGGATTTGACCGGACCGACGCCCGCGAGGATCGAGCAGCGTTCGTGCAACCCCAGGTCGCGGACGCGCTGCATGAAGCGCGCGAAGATCGGTACGTCGAAGATGAACTGCGTCTGGATGAACTGGGCACCGGCCGCCACCTTCTTGCCCAGCCGCTCGGCGCGGAACTGCAAAGGCGGGGCAAACGGGTTTTCAACGGCACCGATGAACCAGCTGGGGGCGACTTTGAGCTGGCGACCGGACAGCAGGCGGGCCTGATCGCGCATGGTCCGCGCGGTCCACAACAGGTGAATGGAATCGAAGTCGAAGACTGGCTTCGCCTCGGGATGGTCGCCGAAGCGAGGATGGTCGCCGGTCAGGAGCAGGACATTAGGAATGCCGATAGCGGCGGCGCCGAGCAGGTCGCTCTGCAGCCCGATGCGGTTTCGGTCACGACATTGCAGCTGCATGATGGGCTCGACCCCCTCCTGCAGCAGGGCCACACAGCCTGCCCAACTGGCGACCCGAACGATCGCGCTCTGGCCGTCCGTGACGTTCGCGGCATCGATGCAGCCCTTCAACAGCCGGGCTTTTCGCCTGAGAGCCTGGAGCGATGCTGAGCGTGGGGGACCAATCTCAGCCGTGACGACAAAATCACCCTGCTGGAGCTTCTCGCGCAGGCTCGGGTGTGGTTCGGCGCCGTTGCGTTCGAAGGTCATCGCCGCGCGGGCAGCTCCGAGCTGTCATCGGTCCAGAGATCTTCGTCTTCCCCGAGCCAGTAGTTGACCCATGAGCTCTGCCCCCATTTGCGCTGGTCCATCGGGCGCTGCAAGCGACGCAGGTCACTGGCGCGGCCTTCCGCCTCGGCCCGTTCGTAGGCCACGAGCCAGACACAGCGCGTGCCCGGATAGACCTCGCAGCTGCCGTCCATGCCGACCCCGCCGCAGGGACCATTGCGCAGCTGCTTGGGGCACGTCATCGGGCAGGCGTATGCGGTGCTGGGCAGCTCGCATTGGCCGCACATGCGACAACCGAACAGGCGCTCCTTGGTGACACGCTCCCCAAAGGTGAACGCGCCATACAGCAGGGGGGCCTTGCGCAAGCCCGAGGCGACTGCATGCCAGACAGGGATGCGACGGTCGAGCACGTGGTGGAGGAGCATCATCGAGCGTGCGGACACGGCGGGTCGAAAGGGCCGTGGCGCGGTCGTGCTCGTGGGCATGGAAATCCCCTCTAGCTGAGAGTGTGGTGTGTTCGGTGACGGCGCTTCATCAGCGCGGGCCACAAAGTTTATGACGGTTGTTTTGGAGTATTACGACAAACGCCGTCGCCCTGGTTATGCGGATACTGCTTGACGGCGCGGGATGAGGGGTCAGACACTTGTTAGATCACTACATGGCTGCGCGACGTCGGCGGGCGCCCGTAGCTGGCCCTGACTTCGTCCAGCGGCTGGCCAGCGAGGTGCTGGTGTGCGACGGGGCGATGGGCACAATGCTCCACGCTGGCGGCGTCTCGCTGGACCGATCACTGCCGGAGCTGAACCTGTCGCACGCGGACCTGGTCTGCGCTATCCATCGGGCCTACATCGCGGCAGGCGCCGACGTCATCGAGACCAACACCTTTGGCGCAAGCCGCTTCCGGCTCAGCCGCTACGGGATTGGTGACCGTGTGACGGAAGTCAACCGCGCCGGTGCCCGTGTCGCGCGCGAGGCGATCGCGCAGGCGGGCACACCGGGGCTTCTGGTCGCCGGCTCTGTCAGCCCGGCGACGCCGGCGGGGCTGGGCCATCGTATTGCCGCGCGCGAGCTGCGTGAGGCCTTCCGCGAGCAGATCGAGGCTTTGCTGGAGGGCGGCGTCGACCTGCTGCTGTTCGAGACCTTCGGAAATCTGGCCGAGCTGGTCGCCGCGCTCGAAGTTGCGCAGGGCCTGGACGCGGGGCCGATCGTGGCGCAGATGACGTTCGTCGAGGACGGTCGCACGCTGGGCGGCGACAGCCCGGAGGAAGTCGCGACCACGCTGTCCGAGCTCGGAGTGGCGGCCATCGGAGCCAACTGCACGCTCGGGCCTCAGGGTCTTCTTGACGTCATCAGCGAACTGGCCCGGTACACACAGGTGCCGCTCACCGCGCAACCCAATGCGGGCCCACCGACGCTCGTGGATGGCCAGTTTCAATACACGGCCGACCCGGCCTACTTCGCGCGCCACGCACGGCGGTTCGTTGAGCTGGGCGCGGCGCTGGTGGGTGGCTGCTGTGGAACAACGCCGGCACACATCTCGGCGGTAGCGGCCGCGGTCGCGGGACTGGTACCTACCGCACCGCGTCGGAGCGCAGGTGAATCGCGGGTTCGTGGGCAACCAGCCATGACGCCGGACACGAGTGCCGCGGCGCGTGCGGCGCATGGTTTGTTCGAAGGACGAGCGGGCGGGTTCGTGATTGCGTGTGAGCTGCCGGCGCCGCCAGCCGCCGATGCCGAACGTGCGGTTCGTGATGCCAGCGCATTGAAGAATGCCGGGTGCCAGATGGTCATTGTCGGCCCAGTGGGTACCACGCGAGCGCAGGTCAGTCCGGCCAGCATTGCGCTGATGGTCCAGCAACGCGTGCCCGGGCTGGACGTGATCCTCACCTCGACCACCTGGGAAAAAAGCCTCATGGTGCTGCAGGCTGATCTGCTCGGCGCCTACGCCTTCGGCATTCGGCACGTGCTGTGTCGAACGGGGACTCCACCGCTGCACGGTGACTACCCCAACGCGGCGGGCGTCTGGGAAGTGGACTCGCTCGGACTGATCGAGGTTCTGCGCGGGCTCAACGACGGGCGCGACTACAACGGAATCCCGCTCGGACGCCCTACGGCGTTCGTGATCGGGGCGCGTGTGAATCCCGCCGCCAGCGACTTCGATCATGAGGTCGAGGTTGGTCGACGCAAGCTGGAAGCCGGCGCTGACTTTCTCATGACACCGCCGGTCTTCGAGCTGGACACGCTGGAGCGCCTGCTCAGAGCGATCGATGTTCCTGCCCAGGTGCCGGTGTTGCTCGGCTTGATGCCGCTGAAGGATTTGCGCCACGCGGAGTACTTGCAGCACGAGGTGCCCGAGACGGCCATTCCCGGTGAAGTGCTCGAGCGGATGTGGCGGGCCGGCGAGAGCGGGCCACAGGTTGGACGTGACATCCTGGTCGAGCTGGCCGCGGCAGCCCGCGAGCGCGCCGGCGTGCACGGAATCGTGCTTTCGTCCTCCGCGGGTTCGGCGGCGGAGCTTGCGGGGTTGTTGCCCGCGTTGGCCACGGCCTCGCTGCGCTGATGTCGCGCATCGCGGCCGCCGAGGGGACCGAGGATGCCGACGCCTTGCGTAGCTCTTTACGTACATTGCAGGCCCAAAACGGTGCGCTGCGCCAGCTCGTGGCTATTCACGACCGGCTCGGAGCGCTCGTGTTGCAGGGCGCCGACGGGGCGTCCATCACGCGCGTTCTGGCTGAGCTGATCGGCCGGCGCGTGCTGTTGCTCGATGCGCTCTTGCAGGTGGTAGCCATGCACGGCGGCACCGACAGTGCGTGGCGTCCATCGCAGGACTACATACGCGCGGTGCTCGGCGCACTCGAGCGTGAGCGAAGGCCGTTGCGCGTGCCACCAATGACCGATCTCGGCGTGCCACGGGCGGTTGTTCTGGCGCCGGTCGCGGTTGGCGAAGCGATTCTGGGGTATCTCGCCATTCTTGCCCAGGGCGACGACGGTGCGAGTGAAGAGCTCGAGCTGCAGATCGTGCAACACGCGGCCACGGTGTACGCCCTCTCGATGATGCGCGAACGCATGGCGGCGGAGGTGGCTCGTCAACTGAAGGACGAGCTGTTCGAAGGGCTCCTCCTGGGGCGTACGCAAGACGAACAGGTTGCGCGCGAGCGGGCAATGCGGCTCGGATACAAGCCCGAGATCACGTACCGCGTGGTCGTCCTGGTCGCGCGGGAGGCTGACGCGACGGCTGCCGAGGAACGGCCGGAAACTGTCGCACGACGGCGGCGGCTGCTGGAGAGTCTGTCGGAGCTGTGTGCCCGACGCTCGGATTCAGCGTTCGCGGCCTTGCGGGAAGACGAGCTGGTCGTCCTGCTACCTGAGGATGATGACCCGGTGGCTGTTGGGCGGATGGCGCTGCAGCAGGCGGCGGCACTGCTGCCCGCCTGGCAGCTGACGGTCGGGGTCGGTGGGACGTGCTCCAATGCGTCGGCGATCGCGCGCTCGTATGCGCAGGCCAGGCGGGCGCTCGAGACGGCGTGGCGCTTCGGGCGGCAGGGCGAGGTCGTCTCGTTCGACGACCTGGGCTTGTACCGGCTGTTGTTTCACGTGACCGACCCGGACGAGCTGCGTGGTTTTGTCGAGCAGGTGCTTGGGGCGCTGCTCGAGTACGACCAGCGGCACAATGCTGATTTCGTGCGCACGTTGGGCACGTTTCTGGAGCACAACGGCAACCTGCAGGCGACCGCGCGCGACCTGAACCTCCACGTCAACTCGGTCGCGTACCGGTTGCAGCGGATTCAGTCGATCGCGGGGCTGGACCTGGAGCGTGCCGAGGATCGCCTGCTCGCGCAGGTGGCGCTCAAGATCGTGGCGGCGCACGCCTAGTGGAACTAGTGATGGCGATCTTGTCGCGATTGCACGCATGACGTCGCGGGCTGGCGCTGGTGCTGCCAGATTGTTCAACTTGCAGTGGAACCCTCGCGGGCTGGCGCTGGTGCTTCCAGATCCTTCAACTTGCCTAGTTGCAGCCGTTGGCGCTGAGTGAGAAGGGCGCCCGAGCAAACGTTGCGGGGGTCGTCCCCGCCAGGCGGCGGCATTCGTTGGTGAAGTGCGACTGGTCGACGTAGCCCGCGATGGCACTGGCATCGGCCAGCGCATGCCCGCGATGTAACAGCCGCAAGGCGCGGCGAAAGCGGAGGATGCGCTCGAGCGTCTTCGGGCCGTAGCCCAGCGCGGCCTCGCAGCGACGTCGCAACGTGCGTTCGCTCACGCCGAGGGCGTCTGCCGCGTCAAAGACGTTCGGTTGACGCGGGCCCGCAAAGGTGCGCACGAGGTGTTCGACGAGGGGGTCGCGGTCGGCAGCTCGAGCGCGGCGCTCGACCAGTGCTTGCGTGAGGAGCGCGGCCGGATCCGCCGCGTGGGCGAGGCGCTCGACGAGTTCGTCAGCAAAGCCACGCCAGAATTCACGCAGGGGAATCCGCGCGTCGAGCAACTCGCTGGCTGGAATATCCAGAAAGGCCGGCGCCACACCGGGGCGAAAACGGATGCCGACGAAACTGCCGTCGGCCTGCAGGCTGACCGGCCGCGTATCCGGGCCCGCAATGATGAGCTGGTCGCCGTCCCAGACGATGTCGATGCACGCATCAGGCATAACCGCGCGAGGTTCGCCGCCCGCGTCCGACCAGGTGCAGACGAGAGCGTCAGCCAGTTCTCGTGGTGCGCGCCATTCGGTGTACATGGCCGTTTTCTGCAAGATCAACTGCATTGTGCAGGGCTAGGCTGGGGCACATGCAGGTTTCCTTCATTGCGAGCGTTGGGGTGATTACGCCTGATCCGGCGCAGAGTCGCCGGCTCTATGTCGACGGCCTGGGTCTGCCGCTTCATGAGGCCGCGCCGGGCGACGACTACATGTTCAGCGACGCGATCGGCGGCAGCAAGCACTTTGGAGTGTGGCCGCTCGCGCAGGCCGCTCAGGCTTGCTTCGGGAGTGCCGAGTGGCCGCGCGACCGAGTGACGCCGCAGGTCAGTATCGAATTCGAGGTGGCGTCTGAGCCCGCGGTGGCCGACGCCGCACGCGAATTGGAACAGCGCGGCTACACGCTGCTGCACGGCGCGCGCACCGAGCCCTGGGGGCAAACGGTGGCGCGACTGCAGAGCCTGGAAGGCGCGATTATCGGGCTCTCGTACGTGCCCTCAATGCACTCGAACTGACGGCGCGGCGATCAACCCCAGATCTTGCGAGCGGTCTCGACGACGAGCTCGAGCTTGCGCTTCTGTTCGTCCCAGCTGAGCAGGTTGCCGCGTTCGACGCTCGCAAATCCGCACTGCGGCGAAAGGGCAAGGTTCTCCAGCGGCACGTACCGCGAGGCCTCGTCGACCCGCCGCCGCAAGTCGTCTTGGGATTCCAATGCGCCCAGCTTGGTGGTGACCAGGCCGAGGACGACTTGCTTTCCGCGCGGCACGAAGCGCAGCGGTTCGAAGCCACCCGAGCGGTCCGAATCATACTCCAGTAAGAAGCGATCCGCCTCGAGCTGCCCGAAGACTTTCTCGGCAATACGGTCGTAGCCGCCCGCGGTGTGCCACGCGCTCCGACCGTTGCCGCGGCAGATGTGCGTCGCCAGGAGTACCTTCGACCGGTCAAGACCCGAAACGGCCATATTGTCGCCGCGAATGTCCTCGTCCATGGCCGCGTCCGGGTCCACGCCGATGGACCGCCATGCTTCGCGCCGGTCCTCCGGGATGTAGTCAGGCCAGTGGGGATTATCGACCTGAATGTAGGTCACGCCCTCGGCGGCAAGGGCCTCGATCTCGGCTTTGATGATGCGCACCACGTCCTGCATCAGATCCCAGCGGCTGCTGTAGACCTTGTCGCTGGTGCCCGGCTTCCAGCCGCGCGCCACGATGTACGAAGCCGCGGGCAGGGTGATCTTGAACGGGCCGCCCGCGTGCTGTTTCAGGAAGGGCACTTCTTCCTGCGTCATTCGCTTGCGCTGCCGAAGCTTCTCGCCGACAACCATGCCGGCTTGCTGCGGCATCTCGCGCACCATTTCCTGCAGGCCGCTCCGACCAGCGCCCGTTGCGACAGGGTCGGGCAGCTTCCACTCGAAGCGGATCGGCACTTCGCCCTTGACATAGCCATCGACCGAAGTGACAAAGTCGCCGGCCCAATTACCGCGGCGATACTCGCCATCGGTATAGACGTTGATGCCGACCTGCTTCTGCAGCTCCAGCGCCTGCAGGATCGCACGATCCTCGACCTGGGTGAGCTGTTCCCTCGAAATCTGCTTCTGTCCGAAGGCTTCGTGGGCCTGAAGTACTTCGGGCGGACGCAGCAGGCTGCCGACATGGTCGGCACGGTATGGAGCGGTCATTTGCGGGCAATCCCTCCAGTCGGAACAAGCAGGCTATCGCGCACCACGCTCGCCGCGCGCGTCATCGCCCGAAGTTTCTCAAATGCAACCTGGCGCGGCAGGTACTTCATGCCACAGTCGGGCGCCAGGACCAGGCGCTCAGGCGCGACGTAGCTGAGCGCGGCGCGGATGCGGCCCTCGACGACCTCGGGCGTCTCTACATCGGTTGTGCCGAGGTCAAGTACGCCGAGCACGATCGTCTTGTTGTCGAGTTGACCCAGGACTGAGAGGTCCAGGTGGGGCTGAGCGGCTTCGATCGAGATCTGATCGACGTTCGCGTCGCGGAGCTCGGACAAGAACGGATACCCAGCGCCTACCTGTTTGTTCTTCACGACGAGCCCGTAGCCGAAGCATGTGTGCAGCACCGTGCTGGCCGTGATGCCATCAACCGCTTGGTTGATGGCTGCGATCGCGTACTGGCGCGCTTTTTCCGCGCGCGCCTGCAAGTAGGGCTCGTCGATCTGGAGGACGTCCGCGCCGGCCGTTTGCAGGTCGTGTAGCTCTTCATTGACGGCCTGGGCGAAATCCATGGCCAGGCGCGACTCGTCGCCATAAAAGTCGTCCTGGGCCTGTTGCGCCATGGTGAACGGGCCAGGGACGGTGATCTTGATGGTTCGGTCGGTGTGCTGTCGGAGAAACTCGACGTCTCTGACTTCCACGGGTCGTCTGCGACGGACCGGGCCGACGATCCGCGGAACGGTGTCGAGCTTGCCTGAGCGGCTGAGAGTCTGGCCTGGATTGTCCAGGTCGATGCCGTCGAGCGCGGTAGCGAAGTGATTGCTGTAACTCTCGCGGCGGATTTCACCGTCGGAGAGGACGTCGAGCGCGGAGCGTTCCATCTCATGGATCGCGACGATGGTGGCGTCGTCCTGCGCTTGTTCGAGGAACTCCGGCGCGACGCGCCACACGTCGCGGGCGCGCACGCGTGGCGGCAAACGACTCAGCAGTTTGTCGCGGTCGACGAGCCAGTCGGGCTGCGGGTAGCTGCCGACCACCGTCGTCGGCAAGAGCCGCGCGCTGGCGGCACGTATCGCCATACCTGGAACGCGATTTTAGGGGCGCCGTGCGTTGGTGCGCGGCGCGGGTAGTGGTTCAAGTGCGGCCGTCCGACGCGCCTCGATGTCGTCGCACAACACGAGGCCATCACGGGCCCACGCGATTTCAGAGCGTGCGCGCCTGATCAAGCCCTCGAGGGCGTGGATCTTCAAAGTGATGATGTTCTGGTGCTCTTCAGGCGGCTGTCGCGCCAGCCAGACTTCGACCAGCTCCGCGCGATGTTCGCGGATGGCGTCCGCACGCGCCTGCCACTGCTCGAGCCGCCACTGGAACTGCGCGATGTGCGCACGTAGCTGCTCGCGCACCGACTCGATCGGTGCAAGATCGAAGAAAGCTGCCTTGAGCATGATCGGGTCGCGCTGCGCGGGCAAGGGCATGAAGTCAGTCGCCCAGCGGCGGAGCTCGGCCATACCCGCGTCGGTAACCGAGTAAATGCGCTTCTGCGCGCGCAAGCCGCGGGGCGCCACGGTCGCACGGATCAAGCCTTCGGACTCCATGCGCCGCAGCTCCGGGTAGATCTGGCTCTGGGGAGCAGACCACAGGAAACCAACGGTGCCCTGGAAGTGGCGAACCAGGTCATAGCCAGTCAGTGGCTGATCTTTCAACACACCGATGAGCGCGTGGCGCAGGCTCAAACCCTCTGTCCCCTCGAGCTCGAGTATATCTTGATTCGTTCAGGTCGCACGAACCTCGGGCTGGGCTTTTTGGAGAGTTGCCACGAACTGAGGCGGTTGCAAAAAGCAGGCGCGGGGCGAACAATCGACCGTTAGGTATTGGTATACCGAACCATCCCAGGGGGTCTTGGCCTTCGTGAAGGTGTTCGTCTTCGATCTGTTGCCATATGGAGAAAACCTCGAGCACGTGAAGGACGGCCCCGAGCTGCCGTGGCCGCTTGAAAAGCGGCACTTCAAGCCAGAGGTCGCGGTGCGCACCTACGCCGAGCACCTGGATGCCTGGGAAGAGCTGGACCGTCTGGGGTACGACGGTGTCGGGTTCAACGAGCACCACACGTCCCCTTACGGGCTGATGAACTCGCCGAATCTGCTCGCCGCTTCGGCTGCTCAGCGCACCAGGCGTTTGAAGCTGTTGATCTACGGAAATTTGCTGCCGATCCATGAGCCACTGAGGCTCGCCGAAGAGCTAGCGATGCTGGATTGCCTGTCGAATGGCCGAATCATTGCAGGCTTCGCGCGAGGCATTCCGCGCGAGCACAACGTCTACAACGTGCCGCAAAACGAGTCCCGGGCGCGATTCGAAGAGGCGTGGGAGATCATCCGCGGGCTCTGGACCGAAGAGGTCTTCTCATTTGCTGGAAACTTCTGGTCGTACCACGATGTCGCGTTGTGGCCGCGACCGGTGCAGCAACCGCATCCACCGGTCTGGGTACCGGTGACGGCGAGCAAGGAGACCATCCAATGGGCCGGTCGCTACAACATCCCGATCACGCCCGGCCAGGGCAATCACCGCGGCGTGCGCGAGGACGTCATTCGCTACTACGCGCGTCAGCTCGAGGAGAACGGGCATCGCATCACGCCCGCTCATCTGATCATTCAGGCCGACGTGTACATTGCCGACTCCAAGGCGCGGGCGGTGGAGGAAGCCGGCCCGTACACGCTGTACTTCAATCACACCTTGTTCAGCCACGGCAATATCACCGAACGGAATCTGCAGGCGCAGACCGGCTACGTCGCGGCTTCGTCCCACGACTACCTCCGACCTGAGAATGTCCCGTTCGTTTCGGGCAACCGCGAGCGCTACCGTGGCATGACCATGGAAGGGTTGCGAGAGCTCGCCGAGCACATGCCGTGGGGCACGCCTGACGAAGTAGCCGAGCGCATCATCGACGCGGCGGACCATGCGGGCGCCAACCAGGTCACTGTGAGCCTGAATCGAGGCGCGATGCCACAGGAGATGTTTCTCAACCAGATCCGCCGATTTGCCACGGAAGTGCTGCCGCGTCTACAGACGCACGAGGTTACGCAAGTGCCTCTGGCGAACGCCGCCGCCGTTTAGACTCACTTCGAAATGGGGGAGGACTGATGCGCTCACACTCGACAGCGTTTGTGCTGCTCGCTACGCTCGCTGCGCTCGCTACGCTTGCCCTCGGCGCCTGCACGGCTGCAGCGCCGAGTGTGCCAGCAGCGGGTAGTGCACCCGCCGCTGCGACGGCTGCACCGGCGGCATCGACGGCGCGGCCCGCGGCTGGCAAAGACACGCTCACGATCGTGTTCCAGCCCAACCAGGGCTCGCTCGATCCGCACTTCGCGGCAACCGATCAGGAGATGTTGATCATCCGCAACGTGTACAACGGGCTGCTCAAATACAAGCCGGACACGACCGAGCTCACGGGCGACCTGGCCACGAGCTGGGAGGCGAGCCAGGACGGCCTGACCTATACGTTCCATCTGCGGCAGGACGTGGAGTGGCAAAAAGGGTTCGGACACTTCACCGCGAACGACGTCAAGGCATCTTTCGATCGGGTGAAGGACCCCGCGACCAAGTCGCCTTTCGGACCCAGCATGTCGACGCTCAAAGAGGTGCAGGTCGTCGACGACTACACGGTCAAAATGATTCTGAACGAGCCATACGCGGCGTTTCCGCACCTGTTGACCGACTATCGCGCCGGACCAATCGTCAATATGAAGGCCGTCCAACAGTACGGCAAGGACTACGACTGGAACCCGGTTGGAACTGGGCCGTACCAGTTCGAGAGTGGCACACCAAAACAGGAAGCAACGATCGTTGCGAATCCAAACTACTTCGGGGACAACAAAGCGAAGATCAATCGCATCGTCACGCGGACCGTGCCGGACATCAACGCCGAGTATGTCGGACTGGAAAACGGTCAGTACGACATGGTGCTGCTGGCGCAGACTGACCCGACGGTCCTGCAGCGGCTTACGAGTGAAGGCTTTGTACGGACGGCGTTCAGTCGCAACCTCCCCGAGGTCCTGCTCATGAACGTGACCGTCAAGCCATTCGACGACCTGAAGGTGCGGCAGGCCATCGCGTACGCGATCGATCGACAGCAGTTGATCGACCTGGCGTTCCCGGGCTACGCCAAGCCGTGGTATTCGCCGGTGCCCGAAGGCTTCGCCTATGTATCCGCGGACGTACCCCATGTCGACCAGGACCTGGCCAAGTCCAAGCAATTGCTGG
>JAFAPL010000129.1 GCA_019247135.1 Chloroflexota bacterium
GAAGCGCGGCCGGACGTCGTGGTCGAGGTCGCTGGCCACGCCGCGTTGGCATGCCACGGTCCGGCGGTGCTGCGCGCTGGAGTCGACCTGATACTGCTGAGCATCGGTGCGCTGGCCGATCCGTCAGTGGAGGCCGCGCTGTGTGAGTCCGCTCACGCCGGACACGCGCGCCTGGAAGTTGCCTCTGGCGCGATTGGCGCACTCGACGCGATCGCATCGGCGGCTGTCGGCGGACTGGATAGCGTGACACACACCACGCGCAAGCCTGCAAAGGCGTTGCTCGACGAAGCCGCCGCGCGCGGGCTGGAGCAGCCGCTCGAGGTGTTCCGCGGTTCCGCTCGAGAAGGCGCTCTCAAATTTCCAGAAAACATCAACGTCGCGGCCGCCGTCGCGTTCGCCGGTCTCGGACTCGACAAAACGGAGGTCTGCGTGGTTGCCGATCCAACGTTGGAACGCAATACGCACGAGGTCGTCGCGCGGGGAAGCTTCGGTGAGCTGCGGTTTTCGATCGCCGGAGTTCCGACACAGGAAAATCGACGCACGGGCCGATTGGTGGCGATGAGCGTGGTGCACGCGCTGCGCAGGCGTCAGGCCTGGATGGCGGTCGGCTGATGGCGCATACCTTCGGTACGCCGGCGTATAGCTCCGACGGCGTGGTGGCCGCGCCGCACTACCTGGCCGCGCTCGCGGGCGTAAATGTTCTGCGGGATGGCGGCAGCGCCATCGACGCCGCGCTGGCCACGAACTTCGTGCTCGCCGTGGTCTGGCCGCACATGTGCGGCCCAGGCGGCGACCTGTTCGCGCAAGTCTGGAGCCCCAGCGACGGTCGCCTCTTCGCCTTCAACGCGAGTGGCCGCGCCGGCGCGGCGATGACAGTCGATGCCTATCACGCACGGGGGATCAAGAGCATGCCGCAGCGGGGTCCGCTGTCGGTGACCGTGCCCGGCGCGATCGACGGCTGGTTCGAGCTGCACCGTCGATGGGGTCGCCTGGAAATGGACCGACTGACGCGCGACGCCGCCCACCTGGCGCGCGACGGCTTCCGTCTGACCTCGTTCACGGCGGGTGCGATCGCCGGAAATGCCGAGCTGCTGGCGCGCAACGGCGGTGGCGCGGAGGTTTTCCTCCGCCACGGAAACGCGCCACGAGCTGGTGATCGTCTGGTGCAGCCAGACCTCGCGAAGACGTTCGAGCTGCTGGCTCGGGACGGTCCACAAGTCTTCTACCGTGGCGAGCTGTGCGAGCGCGTCCTGGAATTCCTCGCGCAACGCGGCGGCGGCTTGAATGCTGATGACTTTGCTTCGCAGAGCAGCGAGTGGGTCGAGCCCATTGGAGTTGAGTACCGCGGTGTGCGTGTGTGCCAGGTTCCACCGAACTCGCAGGGCATTGCGCTCCTGGAGACGCTGAACATCATCGGCGAGCTCGACCTCCGCGAGCTGACCACCGGCGAGCGGCTGCATCAACTGGTCGAACGCAAGAAGCTGGCGTTTGCGGACCGCGACGCGTGCGTCGCCGATCCGCGTTGCGCAGACGTGCCCACCGAGCGCCTGTTGGACTCACAGCATGCGGCCGAGCGAGCCAGGCGCGTCGACGGGGTGGCTATCGAGCACACGCCTGGACCGCGGCAGCCCGCCGACGGCGACACCATTTATCTGTGCACGGCGGATCGAGATGGCATGGTCGTCAGCTGGATCCAGAGCCTGTACGCGGCGTTCGGGTCGGGTGTGCACGTCCCGGGCACGGGCGTCACCTTGCACAATCGCGGGTTCGGATTCGTGTTGACGCCAGGTCATCCCAACGCCCTCGCGGCGGGAAAACGCCCGCTGCATACGTTGATGCCGGGCTTTGCCCAGCGTGGCGGCCAGCCGTGGTTGGCGTTCGGGACACGTGGCGCGGACGGTCAGCCGCAGACGGGTCTGCAGATTCTGACGGGTCTATTGGACCTGCGTCTCGATCTGCAGGCCGCGATCGAAGCGCCGCGGTAGGTCCATAGCGCGCCTGGCGACCGCTTTCCGAGGACTGCGCTCGTGTTGGAGGCACGTTTTCCTGGTGAGGTCGCCGAGGCGCTGAGCGCGCGCGGGCACGAAGTCCTCATGTGCGACCCGGTCGATCCCGTGATGGGCACCGTACAGCTCATCGAGGTGCACGACGGCTACTACGTCGCAGCCACGGATCCTCGCGGCGACGGCGTGGCTCTAGCGGCCTGAGTTACTTCGCTACACTGCTCGCTTCTCGCCGATGCCCTTTGTTGGTGCGCCGTTGCGACGCCTGGAAGACCCGCGTCTCTTGCGCGGACAAGCGAGCTTCATCGAGGACCTCGAGTTGCCGCGCCAGCTCTTCGCCGCCTTCGTGCGAAGCGATCTGCCGCATGCCCGCATTCTCGGCGTCGATACCACCCGAACTGGGGCGCTGACCGCCGCTGACCTGGGACCGCGCCGCATTCAGGCCACGGTCTCGCATCCAGCGCTGCGTGACTGCGCGCAGCCGATCCTCGCCGGAGATGTGGTGCGCTACGTGGGCGAGCCGATCGCGGTCGCATTCGGCGAGACACGCGCTGAAGCGGTCGACGCGGCGGCCGCGACCGTCGTGGAGTACGAGCCGCTCCCTGCCGTCTCGACGTCAGACGCCGCGCTGGCAGAAGGCGCGCCGTTGCTGCACGAACACCTGGGCGACAACCTCGCAGGGTGCTTCGACGTGCACGTGGGCGATGCCGACGCCGCATTCAGAAGCGCCGATCGCATCATCAGCGGCCGTTTCGCGGTCCAGCGTTACACGGGCATGCCGCTCGAGACGCGCGGCGTCGCCGCCCAGTGGGACGCCGGCCGCGAGCATCTCAGCGTGTGGTCGTCCACACAGTGGCCGCACACCGTCCGCGAATGCCTGGCCACCATCCTCGGTCTGGCCGAACAGCAGATCCGCGTCATCGCGCCCGACGTGGGTGGCGGCTTCGGCATCAAACAGGACGTCTACCCCGAAGAGATCGTGCTTGCGCTCGCGGCGCGGAAGCTCGGCCGTCCCGTGAAGTGGATCGAGACGCGGCGCGAGCATCTGTGCACCGCCGTGCACGCGCGCGAACAGGTGCACGACATGCAGCTGGCGGTGCGGAACGACGGGGTCATTCTTGGCATGCGGGCAGATGTCGTGTCCGATCAGGGCGCCTATACGCGCAGCCTGGGAATCCTCTGCCCATCGCTTACGGCGGCAGGGCTGCCAGGTCCGTACAGGTTCCATAACTACGAGGCCCGCGTGCGTGTGGCACTCACCAACAAGGCGCCAGCCGCGGCATACCGTGGGGCGGGTCAACCCGAGGCGGTGTTTGCGACCGAGCGCATCGTGGATCGCGTCGCCCACGAGCTGGGTCTTGATCCGGCTGAGGTGCGCCGACGCAATTTTCTGCGGCCCGATGATTTTCCATGGGACGTTGGGACCGAGTCCGCGCAGGTACCAGTCGTGTACGACAGCGGCGACTATCCAGCGGGCCTGCAGCGCGCACTCCAGGTGTCTCAGTACGCCGACTGGCGCAAACGACAGTCCACCGCGCGAGCTGACGGCCGACTACTCGGGATCGGTCTGGCCGCGTACGTGATGTTGACGGGCCTTGGTCCACACGAGGGCGCCACGCTGCGCGTCGACCGCACGGGAAACATGGGGCTGGTGACGGGCGCCTCACCTCACGGACAGGGCACCGCGACCGCACTCGCCCAGATCGTCGCCGATGTGCTGGGCGTCTCCCCGACTGACGTGCACGTCTCGCACGGGGATACCGACGCGATCGAGTACGGCGTGGGCACGTACGCCAGCCGCAACGCCGTGGTGGCGGGGAGCGCGGCGCTGGTCGCGGCGCAGCGCGTGCGCGAAAAAGCCCTTCAGCTCGCGGCGCACGTGCTCGAGGCAGCCCCATCAGACCTCGAGATCCGCGAAGGTGCGGTGCAGGTGCGTGGAGTGCCGGAACGCCGAGCGACGTTCGCCGACCTCGCGGCAGCGGCCGCGCCGCATCGGGCGCCGGCGGGCACGGAGCCGGGTCTACAAGCGACACACTACTTCCTCGCACCGCGGGCGACGTTCGCCAGTGGCCTGCATGTAGCCGTCGTGGAGATCGAACGGGAGACGTTGCGGGTCAACATCCTGCAGTACGCGGTGGTGAGTGACGCCGGGCCATTGATCAATCCACTGATTGTCGAAGGACAGATAGTCGGCGGTGTAGGACAAGGCGTTGGCGGCGCGCTCTTCGAGCACCTCGTATACGACGACGCGG
>JAFAPL010000139.1 GCA_019247135.1 Chloroflexota bacterium
GGAAGGGATGCCGATAACAACGCGCGGTTTGGGCACGATGGTGAAGCGTTCGTGCACCCTGCGAATGAAGTAGTGCAGCATGAGCTCGGTGACGTCGAAATCACTGATCACGCCGTCCTTGAGTGGCCTGACCGCCACGATGTTGGCGGGTGTGCGACCGACCATCCGCTTCGCGTCGGCGCCGACGGCCAGGGGACGTTTGGTTTTCGCATCGATGGCCACGACCGATGGCTCGTTGATCACGATGCCTTTGCCGCGGACGAGCACAAGCGTGTTCGCCGTACCCAGGTCGATGCCGATGTCACGGGAAAACATTCCCATGACGCTGTTGAAAGGGTTGCCCAGTGCCATCGCGTCTAATGGGCCCCTGAACGGCAGATCGACAAGCGGCGCGATTATACCTGTGGTGCCGGCGCACGCTGGACCGACCGCGTGCGGCTGATCTTTCTTGGCAGCCCGACGTTCGCGGTTCCAAGCCTGGAAGCGCTACTGACCGCGGGGCATGATATCGCGCTGGTTATTACCCAGCCAGACCGCCCCGCGGGCCGGGGCAAGCGCACCACACCCCCACCCGTCGCGGCGTTCGCTCGCGAGCGCGCCCTCCCCGTGTGGCAGACTGCTTCCGTCCGCGGCCGAGAAGCAGGCGCGCGTTTGAGAAGTGTCGGCGCGGATGGCATGGCACTCGCCGCGTTCGCCGCGTTGATTCCGTCCAACGTGCTCGAGATGACGCCGGGAGGAGTGCTCAACGTGCACCCGTCGTTGCTGCCGCGCTGGCGCGGCGCGGCGCCAATCCAGGCGGCGCTGTTGGCAGGCGACACCGAAACAGGCGTGAGCATCATCCGCCTGGTTCAGGCGCTCGACGCTGGGCCGATCCTGTTGCAGGAGCGCATGCCCATCGCGCCCGACGACGACTACGTCACGCTGGAGCCGTCCCTCGCCCGGGCGGGAGCGCGCCTCCTCGTACGCGCGCTCGCCGACCAGCCGATCGCGCGGGAGCAGGACGACGCACAGGCAACGTATTGCCAGCGCATCGAACGCGACGATGCGCGGATCGACTGGTCGCTGTCGGCCGTCGAGCTGTGGCGGCGTGTCCGCGCATACCGCGGCTGGCCTCAGGCCTTCACAACCTGGGAAGGCCGCCAGTTGAAGGTATTGCGCGCGTCGCCTCTGCCGTCGATGGACAACGCGGTTGGCAGCGTCGCCGCGATGGACGGCTCGCCCATCGTCGCCTGCGGCGAGGGCGCTCTGCGTTTGGACGAAGTCGTGCCCGAGGGTCGGCGCCCTCAGACTGGCGCGGAATTCCTGCGGGGATACCCGCGTTTCGTCGGCGCCAGCGTGGCATAGTCAGACGCATGCGTCGCAGCGTGCTAGGCATGTACCCCGAAGAGCTGCAAGTCCTGCTCGCCGAGTACGGAGAACCGGCATACCGCGCGCATCAACTGTTCTCATGGTTGCACCGCCGCGCTGTGCTCGACGTGTCCGCGATGACGGACATCCCGCTGAGCCTGCGTGAACGGCTCGGCGCGCCGATCCATAGTGAACGCGTCGCACACTTGCGGTCGCGCGACGGATTGACGACCAAGCTGCTGCTCCGCCTGCACGACGGCCAGCAGATCGAAGTGGTCGAGATGCGCACCCGGACCGGCCGAAAGACGATCTGCGTCTCGACCCAGGCGGGCTGCGCGATGGGCTGCGTCTTCTGCGTGACGGGCCAGTTCGGGTTTGCCCGCAATCTGGAGGCCGGCGAAGTGCTCGAACAGGTACTGCGCTTTCAATCGGCGGAGGCGCCGGTGACCAACGTCGTGTTCATGGGCATGGGTGAGCCGCTCGCCAACTACGACGAAACCTTGCGCGCGATTCGCCTGATGACCCATCCCGAGGGCATGCGCATTGGCGCGCGTCGCATCACGCTGTCGACGTCTGGTCTGCTACCGCAGATTGATGCGCTCTCGCGCGAAGGACTGCAAATCGGCCTGGCCATCTCGCTGCATGCACCGAATGACGAGCTCAGATCGCGGCTGATGCCTGTGAATCGGCGTTGGCCGATCGCGGCCGTTGTCGCGGCAGCGGATCGCTACGCGGCGCGAACGGGTCGCCGCGTCAGCTACGAGTACACGCTGATGGCGGGAGTCAACGACTCAGACGAGCTGGCCGAGGAGTTAGCGGGCTTGCTTGCGGGCAGGTTGTGCCACGTGAACCTGATTCCGTTGAATCCGACCGAGGACTCGACCTTGCATGCGCCGAGCGTGCAGCGCGGGTTGGACTTCGAAGCGCGACTACGCGAACGCGGCATTCCGGCGACGATTCGCGTCAACCGTGGACGCGACATCCTGGCGGCATGTGGGCAGCTGCGACTGGCGGAGAAGAAGCGAACGCCAGCCGAGCACATCGCCGTTGTGGCGTGAATCGACGCGTCAAGATCGCTCCATCCATCCTCAACGCCGACTTCGGCCATCTGGCCGACGCGATCAGGCAAGCCGAAGAGGGCGGCGCGGACTGGATTCACGTCGACGTCATGGACGGAGCGTTCGTGCCCAATCTGACGCTCGGTCCGATGGTGGTGGAAGCCATTCGTCGCACTACGTCACTGCCTTTGGACGTCCATCTGATGATCGAGGACCCACGTCGGTACCTCGACGCGTTTCGGCGGGCGGGTGCGGACTGGATGACGATTCATCTCGAGGCAGACCGCCATCCACACCGCACGCTTGCCCAGATTCGAGAGCTGGGCGCGCATGCCGGG
>JAFAPL010000143.1 GCA_019247135.1 Chloroflexota bacterium
AAGGCCGGCGGGGGAAAGACTGGGCAACAACACCCAATCACCTTCTCGTTCTACGCCCAATCATTCAGCTCCCGGCGGTGACAGGCTCACCGGTGTCGTAAGACCAACTCGAAGTCTCCCTGCGCAACAGGATTGACTCTGAAGTGCCACACCGTTCCGCGGGGCGCGTGCTCGAACGCCGCGGCTTTGGCGGCGAAGCCCGTCGGCTTAAGCGCCGGGTAGGACCAACCGGTCGGCACCGCGAGTAGGACAAAGGCCACCAGCAACCCCATGGCGCCGACGCGCGCGACTCTGACTGGAGCGCGGCAGGCCGCCCATACGATCGCGGCCAAGACGCCCAGGTGCGGGATCAGGAAGTAGCGCTCGCCGCCCCCACGGGCGGCAAGGATGCTCCACGCTGGCGAGGACAGCTGCGGACGCCACAGTGACACCGCGAGGATGCCGAGGGCGAACAGGAGAAAGATCCGCAAGTCAGCTGAAGCCCGCCAGAGAAGCCACGCGCAGCCGAACAGACCAAGCACGCCCACCAGCACGAGCACCGCTCTCGGCTCCGAGAGTGCGGCGCTCTCGCCGACGAGTGGGGTGAGCAGCGTCTTGCCCCCGATCACCTTCACCAGTCCCTGGCCGGTCGCTCCCAGCGCCGGATGCATCCGCGAGACGACCACGAAACCTGTATGTGACGCGTGCGACAGTAGGGTGAGGAACACGATCTGAATCGCAGCGCAGACCGACAGCAGCAACGCTTTCCATGACGGCAGGCGATCCGGGCGAAACCGCCACAACAGCCAAGCTAGGGGCGCGAGAAGGACCGAGAAGGGTCCGCTCAAGCCGGCTACGAGCAGAACCCCACCGTCGAGCACACGCTGGCGGAGGTGAACGGGCCGGCTCAGCAACAGGATGATCAATGCCGCCACGGCCAGATGCCACTGCGCGTTGACCGCGGCGGCATTGGTCTCGGCTGCGCCTGGCAGAGCGACGTACAGCGCGGCGAGCAATACACGCGCGCGAATGTCACGCGCAAACACCTCGGCGCGACGACTGAGCAGCAGCCCGACTGGTAAGGCCTGGGCGCCGATCGCGATCAGGTTCGATAACAGGGGTGCTTCGCCAAGCGGCACTAGCTGAGCGATCGCCGCAGCAAGTAGCGCAAACGCGTTGAGATAGCCAGCGTGCGGCACGGCAAGCGTCGCGAGCAGCCCGTGGTTGTAGACATTGGGATAGAAGACAGAGCCGTCCTCGGCCCAAAACTGCGCGTGTGTTACGGCGTCTGGACGCCGAGCGATGATCAGGAGGGCGGCGAGGGCAAAGCCCGCAACGGGCCACAGGGAGCTTGGCAAGGCAAGGATGCGCCCCAGCGGCGGCAGCGAAGCACGACCCGCGACCACGTGCGCGTCAACAGAAGCTGCTCGTACCGGCACACTGCCGTTATCGGCAGTTCTATGAGGTGCCCACAAGCGCTGGGGCGGAGGAGATCCCAAAGCCCTCCGACCGCAGACACATCGCGTCCCAGACGTGATCGATCTGCTTAGCCCAGCGGTATCCCGACACCTGGGCACGCCCCGCCTCGGCCAGCCTGACGCGCAGCTCGGCGTCCTCCACGAGCTGACCAAGCGTGTCGGCGATCGAGGTCGGCAGCGGGCGCGTCAGTAGACAGTTCTCGCCGTCGCGCAGGAGCCATGCCGTGGCCGGGTTCACATTAGAGACCGTCACCATGCCCGAGGCCATGAACTCAAGCGGCTGATAGCTGGGGTGCTTGGTCTGCATGAACACGAGGCCGATGTCGCAGGCGCGGTAGAGCTCGGCCACATCGTCGAGTGATGGCAGAACGCCGAGGTTGTCGATCTGGCCCGCGAGTCCGAATTGAGCGGGATTCCAGTGCTCGCCGGCGCAGATCACCTCAACGCGGTCGCCGTATCGCTGCTTGAGCTTGTGCAGGGCCGAGAGACCTAGGCCGAACGCGTTGCGGGGGGTCTGCGGCCTTCCGTAGAAGAAAACACGCACCGGCCGGTCGGTCGATCGCGGCTCGGCCGGAGCGTAGTAGCGCTCCAGATCGACCGCAGGAATAAAAGACACGGCCGGATTGCCGTAGGACCGATAGACGTCTGCCAGGCCGGGCGTGTTGACGATGCCCGGGATGCCCAAGCGGTACGTCTCCTCGACCAGGGCGGATGCGGCGCCCGCGGGATAGAACTCTGGTTCGTGATCCTGAACGAAGTAGAACCGCGCGCGCACGTTGCGCACCCGCAGCATCATGTAGACGCTTGACCACAGCGTTGCGATTGCAGCATCAGCGGTCGGGAGCTCATCTGGCGGGTGATCCTCGGGAGAGGTAAAGGTGCTACCTGAGAGCCCCGGGAACGCGCGAGTTGCCTTCCGAGCCATGGCGGGAACCGCCCTGGCGCCGACGTCGTAACAGTGAAAGTGGTTGTGGACACCGTGCTCGCGCGCGAAGCGATCTGCGAACCGCAGCAACGTGTGTACACCGCCGAAGTACACGTGGTGGAAGTAGGGCAGAAACCACAGGACCCGGCGGATTTCGAGCTGCTCAGCGCGCCGGTAGGCATCGATGAGTTCGGCGTTGGCCCTAACCAGCTCATCGTCGGCGTCGAACACGCCCGACATGGCCAGCTGGTCCGACTCGCTCAGCAGCGGCTCATCGTCGGCGATGTTCCGTCGGCGACGGCGTGCCCGGAAATAGGCGTAGCCGACCTCGGTCGGACCCTTCTGCATCGTGCGCCAGATGTGCAGTAGCCGGGCCCGGCTGAATCGGCCCGGCATCGTGCCCTCAGGGACGCTCACGGACCTTCACTCGGAAGCCGGACGCCGCAGTCGGTCTGACGCAGCGTCAGGCTCGGGTTGTAGAACGGATCACCCACGCTTCGGAACTCGCCATAGCTGCGTTCTGATCGTACGAAGTCGCCCGGGTCGATGTGGGCGCCGCGGCTAATCGACTCGTCGTGAATAGCGACCGAGTGCGGAACGCAA
>JAFAPL010000160.1 GCA_019247135.1 Chloroflexota bacterium
AGCTCGGGATACGTGGTGAGCGCCGCGAGCACCATGAACCCACCGTAACTACCACCGTAGACCGCGATGCGGCTCGGATCTGCCCGCCCGCTGTCGCGCAACCAGTAGGCAGCGTGTGCCAGGTCGGCCACCGAGTCCATCCGCAGTCGCACGTCGTCCAGATGCAGGTACGTCTTGCCGTAGCCTGAGCTGCCCCGAACGTTCGGCGCCAGCACTGAGAAGCCCGCCGAAACGAGGTACTGGACGACTGGCTGCCAAGTCGGCCGAAATTGTCCTTCGGGTCCGCCGTGCACGAAGACGACACACGGTCCTCGCGTGCTGCCCGGGTAGAAAAGTGCCGGGATCTGTCGCCCGTCGAAGGTGGGGTAGGTGACGTGCTCGGGCTCGGAGAGCTGCGTCGCATCCAGCCCGAGCCCACCCGCGGCCGTCACCTGGCGGGCCGGGCCGCCTTGCGACCAGACCCACACGTTCGGCCAGGCGGTCGACCCCGTCCACGAGATGGACAGCCGCTCACCAGTGGCGTCCCACGCCAGGGCGTCCTGCCAGTACTCGTACAGGGCTCCGGGCGGTAGACCTTCTATTCGCTCCTCGCGCCCGGACGTGAGCTCTCGCACGAGGATCTCCGCCGCTCCGTCCCGATTCAGCGCGTACGCCAGCCGCCGCCCGGTCGGATCGAGCGTTGCCTCGTCGACGTCGACGTCGGGGTCGATCATGTACTTGAGCTCGCCCGTCTTGATGTCGATGCGCGCGGGCGCGCCGCACTCCCGTCCGAGATTGCTCAGACACGTGATCGACTGCCCGTCGGGGCTCCACTCCGGCCGTTCGTACACGGCCTCCTCATTCTGGCTAGTGATTCGCCGCGGCTCGTCGCTGCCCTGGAGGTCGACCAGCCAGAGCTCCTGCCGCGCGTTGGAGAATGCCCGTGTCACCAGCAGCCAGCGTCCGTCGGGTGAAAACGGTCCCGCCCGGTTGGTCGAGTCGTCCTGCATGACCAGCCTCGGCGGCTGGCCGTTGTCCACGTCCTGCACGTACACGTCGAACCAGCGCTCGGAGCGCACGTTCGACGAAAAACTCACTGCACGCCCGTCGCCGCGCCACGCGCCAAAGTTGTGAATGTGCTTCGGGTCGTCCGTGAGCGCCTCCCAGCTCGCGCCAGCCTCCGGCACCATTAGTAGCTGCGTATGCTCGTCGCCACCCACGTCGGCCCCGACGACCAGCTGCCCCGCCCGTGGGCCGACGTAGATCGTCTGCGCCCGATCGGGTGGCGCGACCAGCATTTCGGGCCATGCTTGACCGTCCGATGAGGCCGCGTTGGCGACATTCGTACCTACGCCCCAGACCTGGGGGACCGCCCCGAGGTCCGAGACGAACAGCAGCCGCTGCCCGTCTGCATCAAATCGTCCCGCGTACGCCGACCGAGCCCGCAGCAACTGCCGCAAATCCAGCACGCTGCTGAGCTTAACCCCCCTCCACCCCTCACGCAGCGCGAGCGCAAGCATGCATCCGATAGAATCACTATCGGCGTCCGCAAGGCCCCCGATGCCGGATGGGGTAATGGTAGCCCGGCTGACTCTGGATCAGCTAGTCTAGGTTCGAGTCCTAGTCCGGCAGCCCGCATTTCACGAGCGGATTGACGTCACACCCGCATACCGCAGGACGCCGATGTAATAGCTCGACTCGAGCAGCTCGCCGACGCCAATGCAGGCGCTCGCCCAGAGCAGCCACGGGATATTGGCGAGTAAGGCGAACCCAGCGCCGGCCAGGGCCAGGCCGACGACCATACGTCGGAAGGTGACCAGGTAGGCGAGCGCGGTCACCGGACCACCGTGGTGCCAATCGCCGGTCAGTGCGGCGTGGACGCCGGCGCCGACGACGGCCGCACCGAGCAGCACCAGCAAGAAGGCGAGCCAGAGCAGGTCGTTCATGCGCCACAGCATGGCACGGCTGTTGGACACGGTAGAGGACTTGCCGGGTAATTGAATCAGGGCGCCAACACGCATCGTTCAGCCCGCATCGCCGCGCAGCAC
>JAFAPL010001026.1 GCA_019247135.1 Chloroflexota bacterium
CATTCCCGACGGCCACCGTACCGTTCGCATTGATCTCGGCCTGGAGTGTCCTCGCGAAGGGCACGCCCTGCACACCCGCGCACCACAATACGGTGCCAGCCTCGACACGTTCGTTCCCGAGCGTCACGCCTCTAGCATCGACCTGGGTAACACGCGCGCCGAGCCGCACCTCAACGCTGTCACGCTCGAGCGCCTGCTTCGCATAGGATGAGTGTTGTTCGCTGAAGGCCGGCAGCAGCCTTGGCCCGCCCTCGACGAGCAGAACGCGTGCCCGGCGGAGATCGATGTTACGAAAGTCGCCAGGCAGGGTCCGCCGCACAAGCTCGCTGATCGAACCAGTAATCGCGACGCCGGTCGGCCCGCCTCCAACCACAACCACGGTCATCTGGCGCACCTGTTCGGCTGGATCCGATTCCACTTCTGCACGCTCGAATGCCGTCAACATCCGATTGCGTGCCGCGATGGCGTCGGCAAGTGTCTTCAATCCCTGGGCATGTGGCGCCCATTCCGAGTCGTGACCGAAATAACTCGTCTGCGCTCCCGTTGCGACTACGAGCATGTCGTACGCGAGGAGGTTTCCTTGCGCCATGACAACGACGCGGCGGGACATATCAATGCCTACCGCCTCGCCCATTTCCACCTGGAGATTAGGCAGGTCACGTAATAGCGAGCGGATCGGAGTTGCGATTTGCGCGGGCTCGAGGATGGACGTGGCGACTTGGAAAAGGAACGGCTGGAAGACATGATGGTTGTTGCGGTCGACGAGGGTCACGTCCGCATCGGTTTCGCGCAATGCGCGGACGACGGCCATGCCGGCGAATCCGGCGCCGATCACCACCACCCTGGGTCGAGATGTCCGTCTCGAGCGCGTAATAGGGTTCGTGCTCATGCGGCACCTCCGAATGCGAACGAAACCTGGTGGGCGTGAGGCAGCAGCCTGGCGGCGTGGTGGGCGTAGGCTTCGGGCCGTCGCGCGAGCAAAACCTCGTAGGCCGCCGCGGCTGTGAGCTGGACTTCGCGCGCCGCCGCGGATTCTCCCAGCGCGGCGAGAATCTCCGCCTGGGTCTCGAGATATTCTGGATCGTCGGAGCTTTGGAGCACGGGCGCAATGAGTTCCATGGCGAACTCCAACTGCCCTCGGGCGAGAGCCACCTGGGCGCGGTGCCCACGCGCCGGAACGTGCTCCGGCAGTATCGCCCCGAGTTCCGCGAACACTTCCTCGGCGCGGTCCAGATCGCGCCGGCGCGTCGCGCTCACGCCCCATTCGAACAGGAGTTGGCCGCACGGGAAAGGCGAAACGCCAGTGTCGGCGTCGAGTGCAGCCGCATAGCAGGTTTCGGCCGCTGCCCAGTCATCCATTTCCGCAAGTAATGACGCCAGCGCTCCAAGCGTGTGGATGCCAGGATCAGCCTTCGCCAGCCGCTCGCGCAACGCAAGCGCCTCACGATAGTGTCCGGTCGCCTGGAGAAGCGCCGCTGTTTCGCCATGAATCTCCTGCGCTGAATATCCAGCTGCGAGCGCTCGATCCAGAAGATGCTTGGCTTGGTCGAACCGATGAAAACGTCCTGCGAGCCGGGCGCGGATGTAAAGAGCACTGCCCGTATCGGGTGACAACCCAACCGCCGCGATGCCAACGAGTTCCGCGCGGTCGTGGTCGGCGAGACGACCGAGCACGTCACCGCGCACAAACAGCAGGTTCGACAGCACCACCAGGTTTTCGAACGTGGCACGTTCAGTACAGGAAGAATGGAGGCGGTCGATCAACGCTGAAAGATTAGCGACGGCGATTCGACCACTTGTATACCGTTCGGCAGCGATCATCACGCGGCGTGCTCACTCCGACCGCTCAGCAGCGCTGGATAGCCGCGCGTCAACGAACCGCCGTCGATAACGAGTGTGTGGCCGTTGATCGATCGGGCCCCGTCCGACGCAAGGTATACCGCGGCATCGGCAATTTCCGTCGCGGCGACCGCTCGATTCATGGGGATCGCTCCCATGAAAAGCGCGCGCGTGGCTGGATCTTCCAGCTGTTTCATCGTCAACGGCGTCTCTACGAGCCCGGGTGCGATACCGACCACACGTATCCCGCGTGGGCCGAGCTCGAGGGCGCCGCAGCGTGTGATCATGTCCACGCCAGCCTTTGCGGCGCAGTAGGCTACCTGTCCTTCACCGGGTTGTTGCGCATTGACTGATGAGATATTGATGATGACTCCGGGCCGGCCCTGGTCGAGCATCTGCCGAGCAGCGTGCTTCACGCCATAAAAGACTCCATTGAGCGTCACGGCGTGAACGGATTGCCATTTTTCAGCACTCAGCTCGGTCAAGGGCGCGATTGCGCCAAAGCCAGCGCAGTTGACGACGATATCGAGTGACCCGAACGCGTCCCGTGCACTGCGCAGCGCCGCATCGACCTGGATTTCGTCGCTCACGTCGGTGATGCGCCGCAGCGCGCGGTTCCCGAGACCTTTGACGACCGCGTCCAGTGCGGTGGCGTTCACGTCGCAAAGGAGTACGCAGCTGCCGGCTTGGATAAACGCCGTCGCGATCGCCTTGCCAATGCCGGATGCGGCGCCGGTCACGACTGCGCCTTTTCCTTTCAAGGTCTCCACGTTCAACTCTGGAGAAATGCCGGTAACGGCAAATCGGTTCGCAGGTTAGGCCCGCACACGTAGGGGAAGGTTCGGCCGGACCGCTTGGTGGGGAGATCGACACCATCGCCTAGCCGTTCGCCTCGTCCGCCATTGACGAAGAGGGTCAGCATCTCGTCCAGGATGTCATCGTCGAGCCACCGGCCACCGCTGGTCTGGTGCGGGCGACGATCGAGCATTGCCCGTTCGATCTCCAGGAAGTGACCGGGCGTGAACCCGTGCGCAAGGTCCAGAACCAGATAGTCATGTATCAGCAGATCTCGTAACGGATGCCGGCCGTCCGATCCGAGTGGCCAGGCGGTGTGTTCGTCGAGACTGTCGAAGAACGCCAGGTTCGCGTCGACGCGCGATTCGTACAGCGGGCGATACTCGTTTGAGATTGCGAAGGCGTCCTCGCGGTTGTAGAGGTCGCGAAGCTCGATGCCCAGGGTACGCGGGTCGTGTGTCGTGCTCTGCAGCACGAAATTTTTGATTTCCGGCCGCCCGAGGCGTTCGATCCGGATTGGCCTCGTAAGCCGCGGAACGATGTTCTCCGCCAGGCCGCCGACCAGTGTGACGCCATCGAAGCGTTCAATGATTGGAGCGAGCGGAACCTCGGCGACGATGGACAATACATCTCGATTCCCCACAGTGTTGGTGCCTGGACTCTTGAACGACAGTACGCCTGAAACGTCGGTGCGGAGCGCGGCCTCCACGTCCATGAAGAAGGGGTCGCTGACCAGGCCGGCGAAGATCCGCAGGCCGTCCTGTTCTGTCGGTTTTCCCACTTTGAAGGACGCGGTTCGACCGTCCGAGGTGATGACGCTCCCGCGCTGAACTGACGTGTCATCGACGAAGTTGAAGTCGATGGTGTGCTCTACGTCCCCGTGGACGAACTTCCCGTCCGACTGTGTCAGCGGCCGCAGGCGAAAGCGGTACGCGACGACATCGCTGAACAAGGATTGTGGCGACGCCATCGGAAAGACGTCCATGATCAGGACGAGATAGCCTGGGCGTTCGGGGCTGGGAAAGGCGTAGAAATCGGTGAGATCGACGGCTGGATCGCCGATTACCGACGGGCCGCTGAAATGATCTGACATTCTTTACTACTCCGTTGCAAGAGAAGCAGCACTTTTCAGAAGCGTTGCTCGATGATGCCGTCCAGTGCCTTCAGGCCGGGGACGAACAGATATTCACTCCCCTTGACTCTCACGAAAGTCGGAAGATCGAACAGAATTGGGCGTCTGGCGCCGGGCACTAGCATCTGCGAACCCTCCCCGCCGACACCGTTGATCGGATCCTGCTCGTGTGGATCGAGTCCGATGAACTCTCCACCGTGCATCCATTCCTTCTGGACGAACTCGAATTGCCGTTCGATGTCGGCGTTGATGAACATATTGACCAGGCCGCGGTCGACGCCGTCGTCCTCGAGCGAACCGTCCTCGAGGTGCGGGCCGTATTCGACACCGCGCCGGATCAGGCGGTGCCGCCTCACCGCGGTAGCGCGTTTCAACACCGTTGCCCGCGGGTTGCTGCGACGCAGGTGGGCACCAAGGGGGCAGCGCACGCCCTCTGGGTCGTCCGCGTAAGTGAAATCGTTGCGACGCTCAGGGTCGGCCGCGATGGTGAGATCGTCCTTATCAGGTGAGAGATCGACCGGACACCCGCTGCGCCATCGCCCCATCATTTTGGCGGCCACCAGTTCCTGGTGATAATGGTCGTCAAGGCCGTACAGCGATTTCGCGGCCGCGGCGAGATAGCGCCGAAACGCCGCGACGTCTTGGTACAGCTTGCGGAACACCAGGTAGGTTCCGTTCAAGCGCAACTCGGGCGGGTCGGGTACCTGCGCACCCTCCGGGCCAGCCTCATCCTCATAACCGAGCAGAAACTCACCCGGCTTCAGAGGACGCCAGTTGCCATGCTCGTCGAGCGCACCATCACCCGGATACCAGGGAATATCCGCGCCCTCGATGGGTGGTTGCGAGATCGGGTCAGCGAACCCGAAATGCTCGCCCTCAGACCCGATCCCGTTCGCATGTGCCAGCGCCATCGTGTCCTGAACGAAGCGGACCTCGACCCCGCCGCTCGCCTCCATCTCCTCGCGGACGACGCGGGTGGCCTCCTCCCGACCCTCGTCGGAGACGGTTCTGAGCCACGCCATCGCATGAATATCGGGTCCTCCCAGGTCGCCTTCCCAGTGGTCCGGCGCATGCGGACCGACATCGCCTACCAGACCGGCGCGGGCTCGCGGGCCCACCCGAAACGCTTCAGGAAAGCTGGCCAGGGACGCTTGCGAGAGACCTATCACCTTCAACCCTTCGTAGGTGAACCCGATATTGACGGTAAAGCGGATCCTTCGCTCTGCCTGTCGAGCATTGACGCGCGCGGCCATGTTGCGCAGCCAGCTACGCGCCCTGCCGCCATCACTGAACTTGAAAAACATATGGCGCCCATAGCGCATCAAAATGGGCGCCACAACATTGTCCTGAATGTCGGGCAGATTAGCTTTCAGGTCAGCGGACATGAGGCTGCGTGCGGAAGGTACAGTCGGCATTCTTGCAACTCTCGGAAGGCAAACTACTGACCGCAATGGCGGCGCGTGGACGGATGAGATCGACCCCGAGACGGTGCCCGAGGTCGATCCAGTGTGGGGTAGATCAGGTACTACGCTGTCGCAGAGTAGTTGTTGGCGCGTTGGGCAACATCCTCATACTGCCACTGATGCGCGAC
>JAFAPL010000186.1 GCA_019247135.1 Chloroflexota bacterium
AGCTCAGCTCGTTCGTCACCACCACGGCCGTCACTGGCCAACGTCCAGACGGACGCACCGAGTTGAGCACGTTCATTGTCCCGACTGACGCCGCCGGCTTCGCACCCCAGCGGCCATACCACAAGATGGGCTGGCACGCCTCGGATACCCGTGAGCTGGCGTACCAGGATTGTCGCGTCGCGTCCGATGCTTTGCTCGGCCAACGCGGCGCGGGCGCGCGCGTCTTTCTGGCGACGCTGGATGGCGGCCGCATCGGCGTCGCCGCGATGGGAGTCGGGCTGGCACAGGGCTGCCTCGACCAGTCGGTCGCCTGGGCCAACCAGCGCTGCGCATTTGGCCAACCCATCGCGCGCTACCAGGCGGTCTCATTCGAGCTGGCGGCGCTGCAGGCGCAGATCTCGGCCGCGCGCAGCCTGGTCTATCGGGCCGCGGCGCTTCGTGACGCTCAACAGCGGCATACACAGGAAGCCGCCGAAGCGAAGCTGATCGCCAGCGAGCTCGCGGTGCACGCCGCGAATGTCGCGATGCAGGTCCACGGCGGCTTCGGCTACATCGAGGAGTCGCCGATCCCGCGCTTCTATCGCGACGCGAAAATCCTGACCATCGGCGAAGGCACGAGCGAGATACTCAAGCTCGTGATCGCCCGCAACATGGGACTGAGCGTATGACTACCAACGGCATTTACATCCTAGGTGCGGCGCGCACGCCGATCGGCAAGCTCATGGGCGGCCTGGCCACAGTCACGGCGCCTGAACTGGGCGCGACCGCGATTCGCGCCGCGCTCGAACGCGCCAGGGTCGAGCCCACCAGCGTCGACGAGGTCATTATGGGCCAGGTCGTCCAGGCCGGCGTCGGCCAGGCGCCTGCCCGCCAGGCCTCAATCGCCGCGGGCATCCCCACCTCCGCCAACGCAACGACGGTCAATAAAGTGTGCGCGTCCGGACTCGAGGCGATCAATCAGGCAGCCCACTCCATCCGCGCCGGTGACTCAACGGTCGTCGCCGCGGGCGGCATGGAAAGCATGAGCCAGGGGCCACATCTTTTGCCCAAAGCCCGCTTCGGCTATCGCATGGGCCAGGTCACCGTCCAGGACGCCGTCGTCTACGACGGCCTGTGGTCTCCCTGGGACGATCAGCACATGGGGATGAGCGCCGAGGCGATCGCCGAAAAGCGTGGCATCAGTCGCCAGGAGCAGGACGAGTATTCACTGCGCAGCCACCAGCGCGCCGTCGCGGCCATCAACGAGGGTCGGTTCCGTGAGGAGATCGTGCCCGTGCCCATCGAAGGCCGCAAGGGCAGCACAACGCTGGTCGACACCGACGAAGGTCCCCGCGCGGATACCACGGCCGAAGCGCTCGCGCGGTTGAAGCCAGCGTTCACCCCCAGTGGCACGGTGACGGCGGGCAATGCACCGGGCTTCACCGACGGCGGCGCTGCCCTGATCGTCGCGGGCGCCGAGACCGTCCAGGCGCACGGGTTGAAGCCGATGGCGCGCGTGTTGGGCTACGCCAGCGCCGCGACCGATCCGCTGTGGCTGTTCGAGGCCCCCGAGCTTGCACTCAATAAATTGCTCCAACGAACCGGCACGACGCTAGACGACTGGGACCTTCTGGAAATCAACGAAGCGTTCGCCGCCCAGGTCGTCGCCAACGGCAAAGCGATGCACTGGGATTGGGACAGAGTCAACGTCAACGGTGGCGCCATCGCGCTGGGTCATCCGCTGGGCGCCACCGGCGCGCGGCTCGCCGTGACCCTGCTGCATGCGCTCGAGCAACGTGGCAAAGCGCGCGGCATCGCGGGCCTTTGCCACGGCGGCGGGGGTGCTGTCGCGATGGCATTCGAGCTCGTATGACCACCCAGGTAGCGGCGCCCACCGCGAGCTATCGCGGCGCGTACGACCTGACCGAAGAGCAGGAGCTCTTCCGTAGGACCGTCCACGAGTTCGCGGAGCGGGAAATCGTCCCGGTCGCCCGCGAGCTCGACGAACGCGAAGAGTACCCGCGCGCCACGGTCGCCAAGATGGCCGAGCTCGGCCTGATGGGCCTGTTCGTGCCGCAAGAGTATGGCGGCGCTGGTGGTACGACGCTCGACTACGTGCTGGCCATGGAGGAAATCTCCTGGGCCGACGCGTCGCATTCCGTCGTGATCTCGGTGACGAACTCGCTGGTCTGCGAGCCGATCTTTCGATTCGGAACCGAGGAACAGAAGCAGCACTATCTGACAGCCCTGGCCCAGGGCGAGTATGTAGGCGCGTACTGCTTGAGCGAGCCCACTTCGGGCTCCGACGCGTCCAACATGAGCACGCTGGCCCGCCGCGACGGCGACTCGTACGTGCTGAACGGCACCAAGAGCTGGATCACGAATGGCGGGGAAGCCGGCGTGTACCTCGTGTACGCGCTGACCAATCTCGACGTGGCGAAGTCGCGCGGTATCACCGCGTTTCTCGTAGACGCGTCGACGCCCGGGTTGCGTGCTGGCGCGAAAGAGAAAAAACTCGGCATTCGCGCCTCGAGCACGACGCAGATCTTCTTCGAGGATTGCCGCGTCCCGGCATCGGCAGTGCTGGGCAAGGTCGACGAAGGCTTTCGCATCGCCATGGCCACCTTGGATGGCGGCCGAATTGGCATCGGCGCACAGGCGCTCGGAATCGCGCAGCGCGCGCTCGACGAGTCGCGCAAGTACGCCACGCAGCGCGAAGCGTTCGGCCACCCCATCGCCGATTTCCAGGGTCTGCAGTGGCGCCTGGCGGATATGGCGACGCGCATCGAAGCCACGCGACTGCTGGTGTATCGGGCGGCGCGGATGAAAGACGCCGGCGTCCCGTTTTCGAAGGAAGCCAGCATGGCCAAGCTGTTCGCGTCAGAGACGGCTATGTTCTGCGCGCACGCGGCGGTCCAGATGTTCGGCGGCTACGGTTTTTCACGCGAGTATGCGGTCGAAAAACTGTTCCGCGACGCGAAGATCACGGAGATCTACGAAGGCACGAGCGAGATCCAGCGGTTGGTGATCTCGCGCCATCTCCTTCGCTGAGCTCTCCCGCCCACGCGCCGGTTGATCCGGTAGTGAGGTACGAGACCACCACGTCTGCCAGCATCTGGCGATAATGCGACCGACGTTGCCGGTCGGACAGATCGCGGCCAAAGATCGCCTTGAACGTGTGTTGGTTCGCCACCCGAAACACGCAAAACGCGCTGATCAACATGTGCACGTCGAGCGGATCCACCTCCCGACGAAACACGCCTTTCGCCTGCCCGCGCGCAAGCACCCGAGCGATCAGATCCACCGCGCGCGAATTGATGCTCGTCATGACCGTAGACCTGGCGATGTGCTCGGCGCGATGGATGTTTTCAATCGCCACCAGGCGCAAGAACTCCGGGTGGCCCTCGTGGTGGTCGAAGGTGAGCTCCGCCAGCTCTCGGATAGCCGCCAACGGATCGAGGTGGTCCACGTCAAGCGTCTGTTCGGCATCCCGAATCTGCGCGTAGGCACGTTCGAGCACCGCGATGTACAGCTGCTCCTTGCCCCCGAAGTAGTAGTAGATCATGCGCTTGGTGGTGCGCATGCGTGCCGCGATCTCATCAACACGAGCACCCGAGTAGCCGCGCCTGGCGAACTCAGCCGTGGCAACCTCCAGGATTTCGGCACGCGTGCGCTCCGCGTCGCGCAATTTTTCCCACGGCATCAGATCAATCGAGACAGACATCTTACGCGGCGCCGCGTTGCAGGGTTCTGGCCTGCGCCGCCAGATACGCCGGCGCATTGGCTTCGCCATGCCCGTCGTAGTCCGCGCTGCGCTGTACGATCTCGAACGAAAACCGGGCCCCGAAAGCTTCGGTTGGGATATGAAAGAACTCGCCGGTGGGCGCGCGATCGTACAGCACACCATGTGTTCGGAGTCGATCGACCATCGTATCCGGTAGCTCCAGGCGGACGGCCAGGTCGTCGTAGTAGTTGTCCGGCGTGGAGAGAAACGTGACACCCCGCTCCTGGAGTTGCGAGATTGTGGAGAAAATGTCATCGCAAGCGAGAGCGATATGGTGCACGCCGGGCCCGGCAAATGCAGACAGCGAACGAGCCATCATCGAGTTGCGGCCTTCCGACGCGTTCAGCGTGATGCGCACGCGCCGCTGTTGGTCCACCACGGCACGGCTTCGCATCAATCCGTACAGCTCCGCCATTTCCACGATGGCCTGCGGTTCCAGCCCGAGCACACTGCGATAGAACAGAATCCATGCATCCATCGCATCCGGCGGCAGCGCCATTGCCACGTGGTCAACCCGGCGGAGTCCGACTCCGCGCCGCTGCAGGTGGCCGGGATCCATGAAGAAGTCCGTCTCAAATGGCTCGTTTGACGCCTCGTCGCCGGCTAGGAAATAGAACAAGCTGCCATCAATCGATCGGATGGCTGGAATAGTGCGTTCGTTCGGCCCGACGCGCCCTTCGATCTGAGTGGCAAGCGTGCAGCGCGCTCTGTCGAGCGCGCGGCCCTCATCCTCAGTACGGAGAGCGACGGCGCACAACGACGGACCGTGCAGCTCGAAGTAGCGTCGAGCAAATGAGTCCGGCTCCGCATCCAGAATCATATTGATTTCACCCTGCCGGTACAGGGTGACGTCCTTTGAGCGGTGCCGACCCGCCTGGACGAAGCCGAACTGCTCCAGCCACGACCCGAGCGCCACTTGCGTATCGGGGTCGACCGCGAACTCCAGGAACCCGATACCATTCAAGCGCGGCAACGGCGGTGCCTGGAACAGGCCGACCTGTTCCTCCAGGTAGAGCAGCGACCGCATCCCATCCAGAGCCGTCTGGCGCGTATCTGAGCTTCTGAAAACATCATTGAAGACTTCCAGCGACAGCGGCCCGGCGTAGCCAGTGCCCAGCACGTTGCGCAGCAGGCCAGCGACGTCCAGCTCACCCTGTCCCGGAAAACACCGAAAATGCCGACTCCACGACAGCGCATCCATGTGCAGTCGCGGTGCGTCCGCTAATTGCAGGAAAAAGATGCGATCGCCAGGAATGCGGGCTATACCAGCCGGATCATCTCCGAGTGACAGCGTGTGAAAGCTGTCGATGCAGAGCCCGAGTGCGGGATGCGCCGCGCGCTGCACCAGGTCCCACGCCTGACCGTAGGTGCGCACATGCGCGCCCCACGCCAGCGCTTCGTAAGCAATCCGCACACCACGCTGTGCAGCCCGTTCAGCCAGCTCTCGCAACTGCATCGCGGAGCGCTCGGGATCGGCCAGCGCTTGTGAATTGACGGTCGAGCAGACCAGGAGCATCGGCGCACCGAGCTCCGCCATCACGTCGAATTTTCTTTCCGCGCGATCCAGATTGCGGCGGAAGACGTCGTCCGAAACGCCTTCCAGGTCGCGAAATGGCTGGAACAGGTCGATGCTCAAGCCAAGATCCGCGGCCAGCGACCGAATCTCCCGCGGCGACGCGCCAGAATTGATCAGGTCGTTCTCGAAGATCTCGACGCCATCGAAGCCCGCGGCAGCCGCGGCTCTCAGCTTCTCCTCCAGCATCCCACTCAGTGACACAGTGGCAATCGAGCGTTTCATCTCAATCGGACCTGCATCTTTCCGTGGTGATGACCGTCGACGAACGCCGATGGGAGTTCCTCCAGATCGATGCTGCGCGTCAGGAGGCTGCTGGGCCGAATCTGCCCGCTGCTCACGAGCTCTATGGCGCGCAGAAAATCCGTCGGATGGTCGTAGATCAAACTGGCCACCAGCGAGAGCCCGCGTCGCACGAACTGCAGCGGCACCACCTCCACCGGAGTGGTCCCCAAACCGACTCCGACAACCTTTCCGCCTGGCGCAACCGCGCTCAGCGCAAACTCCAGCGCCGCCGAAGCACCCGCGGCTTCGAATACGACGCTCGGACACCAGTGAGTCGCGACGTAATCCGCCGCGCCGTCTCGGCCGAGGACCAACGTCTCCTCGGCTCCCATCTCGCGCGCCTGTGCCAGAGGCTCCGGATGCAGGTCCGCCGCCAGCACACGCGCGCCGTGGGCAACCGCCACCTGGACCAACAGCAGGCCCTCCGCACCGCAGCCGACGACCGCGACCTCCTCTCCAGTCCGCATGCCGCTCGTGCGAATGGCGTGGACCGCGACCGCCAGCGGTTCGATGCCGACGGCATCCTCCCAGCTGATGTTGTCGGGCAGCGGGTGCACGAATTCAGCGGGGATGGCAACGTAGTCGGCGAATGCGCCGGGGGAGTTCATGCCGAGGGAGCGTTTGAAGGGACACACGTTGCCGAGGCCGCGGCAGCAGATGCGGCAGGTACCGCAGGGGATGTTCGGCTCGATGACCACGCGCATACCGACTGGTCGGTTCTTCACCGCGTCAGCTGCCGGATGCATACCGACTGGTCGGTTCTCCTCGGCGTCCGTGGGATGCATACCGACTGGTCGGTTCTGCTCAGACTCCACCGACGGATGCATACCGACCGGTCGGTTCTGCATGCGGCTGTCGACGATCGTGCCGACGGCCTCATGGCCCATGATCAATGGATACTCGGCCTGACGCTTGCCGCTGAAGACCGCCACGTCGCTGCCGCAAACACCAGCCCGTTCGATGCGGACCAGCACTTCGCCAGGCTCGAGCTGTGGCACGCCAACGTCGGCCACAACCACGTGCTGGGCGGCTTCGAGAACGACCGCGCGCATGTCGATCCCGTCAGGACGCAGTCGATAACGCGGCAGCCGGCGCAGTCCGCTCGACACCCAGTTCGTGCAGCGGCAGTTTGTACGTTTCGCGTGCCGTTGCGGCGGACCCCGCGGCAATGACGCATGCCGCGAGCGTCACGGCTCCGACAGGCACCCACGCGCCCGCGTCACCACCCTGCAGAGCAGCCGAAACGGCCGGCGCAAAGCCCGCGAGTGCGAAGCCAATCTGGGTGGGAATGGCCATGCCCGACAGGCGCACGCGAGTGTCGAACATCTCGCCATAGAAGGCCGGCCAGATGCCGTTCGACGCGCTGTACGTGATGCCGGACATCAAGATCCCGAACACAAAGATCAGCGGAATGTTCGCCTGACTGATCGACCACAAGTACGGGAACATCAGTGCGCCCGGCGCGAGCGCACCGAAGATAAACACCGGCTTGCGCCCGATCCGGTCCGACAGCAGCGCCCACAGCGGAATGGCCACCATGCCCACGATATTCGCCAGGATCGCAACGGTGAGCATCGGCGTCTGGTCGAGCTTCATGATGTTGACCGCGAACGACAGCGCGTACACGCCAAACATGGTGCTCACGGTCGAGACGAGACTGCAGAGCAGGATGCGCACCACCGGCGCCCTGTAGTGCGCGAAAAGGACCGACAGCGGCGCACGGGCAAGGGTATTGCGCTGCTTGTTTTCGAGGAACGCGGGCGTCTCGGCGAGGCTGCGACGGATGTACAGCCCGAGCACGACGACCACCAGGCTCAGCCAGAACGGAATGCGCCAACCCCAGGCGAGCAGTTGATCCTGCGGGAGCCGCGACACTGGCAAGAACACCGCGGTTGCGAGAACGGAGCCGAACTGGGTGCCGTTCAGCGTGAAGCTGGTGAAGAATGAGCGCCGATTTTGAGGCGCGTGCTCGAGCGTCATCGAATTGGCGCCGGCCTGCTCGCCCGAGGCCGACAACCCCTGGCACAGGCGCAGGATGACCAACAGCACGGGCGCGAAGATGCCGATCTGGTCGTACGTCGGCAGGCAGCCGACCAGGAACGTGCACGTGCCCATCAGCACGAGCGTGCCGATCAGCACGCGTTTGCGGCCGAACTTGTCGCCGATGTGGCCGATGAAGAACGCGCCAATCGGTCGGGCGACGTAGCCGACGCCGAAGGTGGCCAGCGACAGGAGGACGCCGGCGGCCGGGTTGGCGGTGGGGAAGAAGAGTTTGCCGAAAACGAGCGCGGCGGCGGTGCCATAGATGAAGAAGTCGTAATACTCGAGCGCGCTGCCGATCCAACTGGCGACGGCGGCGCGGCCGGGCGTGTGCACCGGCGTGGGCGCGTGATGATCCAGAGCCATGGCTGCTTGTGCTTGAGCCTCCCCCGCGAACTGGTAACTCGTAATGTACTATCCAGTACGTTACTTGTCAATTGCTGGAGCGCGCCCATCCGGCGCATGCGCGGTACGCTGAAGGCGCAGCCATGACCCAGCCCCGCCGCCGCATCGCCGGCCAGACCCTCGTCTTCTACGGCGACGGCAAAGGCAAGACTTCGGCCGCCTTCGGCGTCGCGTTGCGCGCCGTCGGCCGCGGCTGGAAAGTCGTCATGATTCAGTTCACCAAAATGGGCGAATGGCCCAAGGGTGAACCAATGGGCGAGATCAACGGCGCTAAACGTCTCGCTCCTGACTTCGAAGTCATCTCTACCGGGATCGGCTTCGTCAACATCTTCGGTGATCCGTTTACACTGGACGAACACCGCAAAGCAGCCCAGGACGGCCTCGAGCTCTACAAGCAAAAAGCGGCGTCTGGCGATTACGACCTGATTATCCTGGACGAAGCCATCGGCGCTGTCTCGCAAGGCCAGTGGGACCTCGAACAACTGTTGGAAATCATCAAGGAAAAACCGCGCGAGCTGAACCTCCTGATCACCGGCCATGACGACGAGAAGAAGTTCATCGACCAGGTTGTGGCCCTGGTGGACCTGGCGACCGAGATGCGCAAAGTCAAACACCCCTTCGACGAGGGCCACCAGGCCCGCAAAGGCCTGGACTACTAACCGCGAAGTCCTACACTCCAGGCATGAGGAACGGCCTGAACGGTGCGGTTCAGTTGCCGCTGTTCGACGACGGACTGCGCGAGTACGAAGCACGCGCGGGCGATCAACCTGAACGACCCGTGCGTTTCATGACCACCTCCTCCGAGCCGATCAGCCGGCTGTACACGCCCAGAGACGCACCCGAGCAAACGTATATGCAGCGCCTCGGCTTTCCAGGCGACTGGCCGTATACCCGCGGCGTGCACGCCACCGGCTACCGCGGCCGCCTGTGGACCATGCGCATGTTCGCCGGCTTCGGCAACGCCGAGGAGACCAACGAGCGTTTCAGATACCTGCTCGCCAATGGCAACGCCGGCGTCTCTGTCGCCTTCGACATGCCGACCCTGTACGGCTATGACACGGACGATCCCAAAGCCGAAGGCGAGTTCGGCACGTGCGGCGTCGCCGTGTCGTCCCTGGCCGACATGGAGATCCTGTTCGACGGCATCCCGCTCGACGAGATCACCACGTCCATGACCATCAATAGTCCGGCGCCCATGATCTGGGCGATGTACCTGGTGAATGCCGAAAAACGTGGCATCCCGCTCGACGAGCTGTCCGGC